>NZ_CAXSHM010000012.1:0-85819 GCF_964237335.1 uncultured Sphingomonas sp. | reverse complement strand
CTCGTCAGGCTCATAACCTGAAGGTCACAGGTTCAAATCCTGTCCCCGCAACCAACCTCGAAACCATACCCAATACCCCCAATAGCCGCGGCGATGCTTAGATCGTCCTTGGCAAGCATGTTACGCGGTATAGCCTCTTGCCGCTTTCTGCTATTTCATGAGGAGATCCGCGCCCCATCGATGCGGAAGGAACGTCGGCAGGGCGGCCCCGACGATCTCGGGTGTCAAAACCGACGCTCCGCCGTCACGCCGGGCACGACGAGCTTGACCTTTCGGCGCGTCAACTCCGTGCCGATCGCCAGAAGCCGAGGGTGCGACGCCTTGCGGAATTCGCCGAGCGTGTGCCCGCGCACGATGCACAAGCCCGTCCGGCCATGAGACCGGCAGATGTCCACGCACAGACTCCTCACGCGCGCACCTCCATGTCCAGTAATCGGGCGAGCATCACCGCTCCGTCGTCCTAGGCGATCGCCAAGGGGTCATTGCGCGGGTGGAAGGCTACGCGGCCTACGATCGTTCCCTTGCGTTCCGGAAGCAGCAGCGGCGCGTTGCCTATCGGCCCGTCTTGTCCTCGAACGGCCAGACGATCGCCTGAGCGTCACCGCCCGTCGCCAACCACTTGCCGCGCCGTTCCCAGGAGAAGTCGTGGGTCTTGGCGGCATTGACCGACATGTGCATGTAACGCCGACAGCGGCACGACGCAGTTGCGCGTCTCGTGCAGCCTTGCCGGTCCGTTGTTAGTGTAGACTCGCTGAAGTATTTGTTCCAGCTCCTGCGCCGAGACGAGGTCGATCTTGTTGAGCAGGATGACGTCCGCGAACGCGATCTGCTCTTCCGCCTTGTGGCTGTTCTCCAGCCGCGCGACATGCCGCGCGTCGACGACCGTCACGATCGCCTCGAGCCTCGCGCGGGCCTGCACGTCGTCGTCGACGAAGAAGGTCTGCGCCACCGGCGCTGAGTCAGCCAGCCCCGTCGTCTCGATGATGATCGCATCGAATGCGTACTTCCGCTTCATCAGGCCCTCAATGATGCGGATCAGGTCGCCGCGGACGGTGCCGCAGATGCACCCGTTGTTACTCTCAAACGCCCCTTCGTCGGCGCGACGATGAGGTCATTATTGATTCCTATCTCGCCGATCTCGCCGAACTCGTTGACGATCACCGCGTATCTGCGGCCATGGTTCTCGCTGAGGATGCGGTTGAGCAACGTGGTCTTGCCGGCCCCTAAATAGCCGGCGAGCACGACCACGGGGATCGGCGACGTGGCGACCATGAGCGGCCTCAAAGTACAATATATCATAGAACAATAGGATGCGGATGATGAACTCAACCGACCTGCGTGGCGCACGCTTGATCGGTTTGTCCGCCGCGGCGCACCGATCCGTGCTGTCGATTACCATTGAGATACAGTGTATCATTCTTTACCCGAACGCCTGTATGGCTGGGTGGAGCGAGTGAATGAATGAGGACTTCCTGCCGATGGCCGCCGCTGGTCGGGCGACAGGCAACGCGGACTCCTCGTCAGGGGATGCCGTCCGCGACCGGTCTGGCCCTTGTCTCGGTCGTGCCGTCCGGCTGAGGGGACGCCGGCCATGAACGCCTTTCCGATCATGTTCGGGATGGCCGCGACGGCAGCCACGTTGATGGGAGGTCTGCTCGCGCTCAGGTTCAGCAGCCGCATCGTGCTCGTCCTCGGCGTCACCGCCGGCGTCGTCATGGGCGTTGCGCTGTTCGATCTCGTTCCCGAGGCGCTGGAGCTCGCGGCGCCCCGCTGGTCTTCACGCGCGATCACGGGGTGGATTGGCGTCGGACTCGGGACCTATATGTTCATCGACCGTGCGTTCGGGCGCACGCAGCGACTGCCGATCCGCTGGCGCGCCCATTTCGCGCCGGCGACGCTGACCCTCCACAGCTTCTTCGACGGCCTGGGGATCGGGCTCGCCTTCCAGATCGACATGCAGGCGGGCTGGATCGTGGCGATCGCGGTTTTGACCCACGATGTGGCGGACGGCGTGAACACGGTCAGCCTGTGCCTGGCCGCCCAGGCGGAAAGCGCCGCGCGACGCTGGCTGTTGCTCAACGCGGCCGCGCCGCTGGTCGGCGTTCTGGTCGGGCTTGGCATCGCCGTCTCGTCAGCCATGCTGGCACCGCTGCTGGCGATGTTCGCGGGCGTGTTCCTCTACATCGGCGCCTGCGAACTCCTGCCGCGAAGCCATGCGCTGGACCCACGGCCCCGTACCACTTTCGCGAGCCTGAGCGGCATGGCGTTGATGTTCGCCGTCACCTCCGTCGTGCATTGAGGCGGCCGACGGGCTTGGCGAAAAGGGCCACTTCGACCCTTCACATTGATAGGGCGGCTCGATCGTTCCGATCCAGCGGCGAGCGCCAGCACCATCGCCGTACAGCCGCCTAGACGGCAAGACTGCGTCGCATGCGGTCGCCGCAGGTTCGTCGAATCGACCGCCAGCCAGACATCGGCCAGACCGCTGAGGCTGAGCAGACCAGGCGCGCCAGCGCGGTGTCGATCTGGGTAGAGTCGTCGAGTGAGGAACAGACCTTCGCCTGCATCCGTCGCCATCGGCCGCCGCCCGGGCAGCCGATGGCTATATGATATCCGCGAGATCTATCTCTTGGGCGAGCCGTCGCGCGCCGAGATCGGTCGTCCGATCGACCGCTATCTCTCGACCGCCGTCTGGCGCTCTATGGCGTGGCGAACGGGCCCCGCTTGCCGGTCGGTGCGCGGGCACACGAGGCGGGTGGATCGAGCCTGTCGATGACGGTGCGCTACGCGCCGGACGGGCAGGTCTCGCTGGAAGGCAAGGCAAGTCCCGTTTCGTCCCGCCCTCATTAGTTCTGCCCTCAATAGATGCGCTGCGCCACCAGCGCCGCCTCGGTTGCGCAGGCTTTCGCGTCGGGCCGCGGGGTTGCGGGATCGGCGCGCAGCGCGTCGATCTCGCGCTGGGCGTCGGCGAGATCGGCCTGGAAGGCGGGCGCCTGGGCTACCGCGTCCAGCGTCGCGCTTGCCGAAAGGAAGCCGTTCTCGACCGCGCTCAGGTTATGCGCTCCGCATACCGCCCGGCTCTCCCCGAACGCACGGCCGCGGGCGAGGATGGCGGTCGCTCGGTCGGGCGCGAGCCGGGCGAGGATCGTCGCCCACGTCCAGCCGAGCGTGGTGTGCCCGGAGGGATAGTCGAAGCTGTCCGCGAGTTCGGCGACCGGCTCGCAGACCGGGCCGGGGTCGAAGTGATAGGGTCGCGGGCGACGATAGAAGTTCTTCACGGCGTTGGTCTGGCGACCCGTGTCGATGCCGGCGCGGCGGAGCAGCGCCACCGTCCGTGGCGCGTCCTGCGGCGTGAGCGCGACCCCCAGCGAGCAGGAGAAGTCGCGGCCGAGGTCCGCCGGGGAGAGCTTCACGTCGTTGGTGGCCATCGCCCAGCGCGGCGTGCCTTCCAGCTTGCGCAGCGCGCGGAACTCCGCCCGGTCGGCATCCGCGCGCGGATCGCCCGGCACAGGGGCAGGGGGCAAAACCTGGCGGACGTCGAATGCGCCAGTCGCAAGGTATCCGCTTGGGCTGGCGTGCTCCTGAGCAAAGGCTTCCGTCACGAGCACCCCAGCCAGCGCCCCGACGACGATCACGCTTAGCCCAGCCGCGAGGGCCGTACGCCTCATCGCCGCGGCCTCGGCTGCCCGGCGGGTCGGTCCTCGGCAGCCGCGGCGACGGTGCCGTCGTAGAAGGCTGCGAGGTCGGCATGGAGCTGGTGCAGCGCGTCGGGGTTGAGGTAGACCATATGACCGGACGGATAATAGCGGAACGTGACGTTTCCGCGTAGCGGCGCGTCGAGCATCATGTGCGCGATGTCGTACTCGGTCGCGAAGAACGGCGTCGCCATGTCGTAATAGCCGTTGAGCGAGAGCACCTTCAGATAGGGATTGGTGCGGATCGCCGCGGCGAGGTCCACCGCCACGTCCGGATTGTTCTGCGCGTCGCTGGCACCCGGCGCCTTGTGCTTCCAGTCCCAGTCGAAATCCTTGAGGCCATAGGCGGCGACCCGGTACGGCACGTCGGACTGGTAGTGGAGGTCGCGCGACACATAGTCGCTGAACGTCGAGACGAACGCCGACGAGATCGCGCTGTCCGACGCATCGAACTCGGGGCTCTCGCCCGCGGCGTCGGTGTCGACGCCGGTGTAGCGGCTGTCGAACCGGCCGATCGTCCGCCGCTGGTCGCGCAGCAGCTCCTTCTGGAAGCGGCCGAGGTCGACGCGCAGGTTGGCGCGCTTGATGAACTCGGCCGACAGGCCGGTGTAGCCGGCCATCTTCGCGGCGATCGCGTCGATCTGCTCGGGGCTCAGGTTCTGCCCCTGCGCGAGTGCCTGCGCATAGGGGCCGCCGGCAAAGGCGCGCACCTCCTGCAGGAACGTCGGCAGGTCCGCCGGCGGGTTCGCGAGCCGCTTGTGGTACCATGCGGCGGCGGCGTAGCTCGGCAGGTAGCTGATGTAGGTCTGGTCGTAACCCGACTGCTCGATCCCGTAGTTGAGGATCGACGACAGCAGGACGACCCCGTTCATCGCCATGCCGCGATCCTGCAACTGATAGGCGAGCGCCGCCGAGCGCGTCGTGCCGTAGCTCTCGCCGAACAGGAACTTGGGGCTCGTCCAGCGGCTGTTCTTCGTGGTCCAGCGCATGATCGCCTTGGCAAAGGCGTCCGCATCCTGGTCGACGCCCCAGAAGTCCTTGCCCTTGGCGTCACCCAGCGGGCGGGAGAAGCCCGCGCCCACCATGTCGACGAACACCATGTCGGTCTTGTCGAGCAGCGTGTCGGGATTGGGACCGAACTCATAGGGCGCGGGGCGGATGAACTCGGGATTGGCGGTTTTCACCCGCACCGGCGCGAACGATCCCATGTGGAGCCAGACTGACGACGAGCCGGGCCCGCCGTTGTAGAAGAAAGTGATCGGCCGGTGCGCCGCGGGAGCGCCGTCGAGCGTGTAGGCGACGTAGAACACGCTTGCGACCGGCTTGGCGTCGTCGTTGCGGATCGTCACCGTGCCGGCGGTCGCATGGTATTTCAACGTGCGCCCGCCGAGCGCGATCGTGTGAGCGGTGGCGGTCTCCGACTCCTTCGCCGGGCTGGTCGCCCATTCCGCCGCTATGTCCTCCGCGACCTTCTGGCGGTGCCGATCCTCGATCGAGCCGGTCTTGGGCGCGTCGTCGCCACCGGCGGCGCTGGCAGGTTTGTCCTGGGCCATCGCCGGCGTTCCCATCGCGAGCGCCAACGTCGTCAAGGTCGTGAAGATCGTGGTCAGTCTGTTCATGCTGTTCCTTCCTTAAACGGCTTTCCGGCCAAGCCGTCATGCGCAGTCGAGTTCGCCACTGGTGCGCGAGGAGCGAACGACGCTCGGACCCGCAAGGCGACCCATCACGGCACTCAACCCGCCGCGCCGCCATCGGGGCGGGACACGCCAACAGGTGTTCGATGCGATGCTAGGGATCGCGCGCCCGCCCGGCAACGGCCCAGTTCATAGGCCACAGACCGTCCGGACGACTTCGCCGCCGATCGTGTGGTCGACCGCGGGCAGCATCGGGAGTGGCGCGGCGCCGACCGCCGAACGCCGCAGAACCTGGCCGTTCTCATCCTGCGCCTCGTATCCGAGCAGGCGCCACTTGCGGTCGCGGCAGTCGATCTCCTCGTCCTGGTAGACGAGCACGACTCGTCCGACGATCGCCGTCGGCGCGCCGATCCTAACCGGGCACGCCGTCGTCCATCGACGTCGCGCACGCTCGCGCGGTCGACGAAGACGCGGAGTCGCGAGTCGGTCACACCGACGGGCACCCAGGATGCCGCAACGGTAGCGGCTGCGCCTGCGATCACCGCCGCGGCCGGGATCATCGCACCTCGGCGTTAGACATCTGGAAGAACAGGCCGTTGTCGCCGTTGTTCTCGAGACCGAACCTGCCCGTCACCGCAACCTGCCTCGCGCCGTACGCGATCAGCCGGCTCGTCCGGACCTCGACTACCTCGTTTGGCTCTCCCGGCGGGCAGAAGGCGCAGACCGGAGTGTATTTGGAGAGGAGAAAGTGGCTGCCGCTCGTAAGCGCGTCCAGCGGCATCACGAAGCCGGACAGGGTGACGGTCCGGCCGACCAGCGCCTTCACCGCGGGCGGGTGATCCGCCTTGAAGATGCCGCGCGCGTCGTCCTCGCTGATCCTGGTGGTGCGCAACGTCGACCAGAGCGGCGAGCGCGCCTGCGGCAGCTTCGCCTGCGCCGACCGCTCGCCTGCCTCCTGCACCTGCGACGTCACGGGAACCAGCGGCATCGCCACGGCGGCGATCGCGATCGCCATGCGCATCCTCGTCATTGCACCTTCGCTCCGTCCAGCCTGAAGAAGAGGCCCTGCTCGCTGCGGCCCACCAGATGCAGCGTCCCGCTGACCGTCACCGGCGCCTGGGTGTAGGCCACGGGCTTCGCGGAAAAGACCTCGATCGCCTCCGTCGGCTCGTTGGGCGGGCAGAACGGGCATCCCGTGCTGCGACGCGTCAGCACGAAGTGCGGCGAGGTCGTGCTCGCGTCGACCGGCAGCATGTACCCCGTGATCTCGAACGCCGCGCCATTCTCCTTGGCGAGCGCCGGCGAGAAGGTGGCGCGGTACTCGCCTTTCGCGTCATCGGCGGCGATCTTCGCGTCATGGAAGAACACCCAGCGCAGATCGTCCTCGTGATCGAGGGTGCCGTTGCCGTTCGGACCCCATTGGGACGAGCCCCCGCCGTAGAATTGTGCAGCCGCGACGCCGGGCTGGAGGGTAAGGCCCGCCAGCAATGCGGCCAATGGGCGGAGATGGAGCCTCATGCCTTGAGCACCTGTGCTGGGCGAACGCGATAGGCCGCGATCGCGGGGATGAGCGAGGCGACCAGAGCGAGGGCCACCGCCGCGACGACGATCAGCGCGTCGCTCTCGCCGATCGGCGGCAGCGCCAGCGCCGGTCCGCCGCCGCCGGCGACGGCGCGTGCCGCCACGGATGCCGCCAGCCGGCCGAGCGCGACGCCGACGAGCCCGCCGACGGCGCCGAGCAGCGTCGCCTCCACCAGCACCAGCCGGACCAGCAGCCCCGGCCCGCCGCCGAGCGCGCGTAGCAGCGCCAGCTCGCGCTGCCGTTCCTGGACCGCCGACAGGAGCGCAACGAAGAAGCCAAGCGACGACAGCGCGAGCAGGCCGATGCCGAATCCGCGCAGCACTTGCGTTCCCGTTCCCAACAGCGTGTTGAGCCGCGCGAGTTCGAGCGCCGGCACAGCCGTCTGGACGTTCGGGTCTGCCTTGAGCAGGCGCGGCACCATCAGCGCGCCCATCACGGAGCGGTAGCGGACGAGCACCGCGGTGATCTGGCTGCCGACCGCCGGATAGAGGTCGGGTCCCTCGTCGGTGTGCTGTTCGGCGGCCACCGCGGCGGCATGTTCCGCGTTCTCGTGCTCGTGCACCTTCCACACGCTGGCGACGTCGGTCAGCGCGAGGCGGTCCACCACCGCCCCGGTCGGACGCAGGACGCCGACCACGCGGTAGGGATTGTCGATGTGGCGTTCTCCGCCGCGCGCCAGGCCGTGTTCGCCGACGAAAACGTCGCCGACCTTCAGATGCTCGTCGCTGGCCACCTCGCTGCCGAGCACCGCCTGGAGCGGCGCAGTCCACCAGCCGCCCGACGCGAGCGACGCCCCGTAGAGCCGTCCGTAGTCGGGCGTCGTGCCGACGATGCGGTAGCCGCCGATGTTGTCGCCCAGCGAGACCGGCACCGCGTCCTTGACCAGCATGTTGCGCTTCAGCCGGGCCAGCGTCGCGATCGGGATGTTGCCGGTGGGCTGGTCGATCTGGAACACCGAGGAGAGGATGATCTGCAGCGGGCTGCCCTTGCCGCTGACGACGAGGTCGATGCCGGCGAGGTCGCGGTCGAAGCGCGTGGCGAGACCGCGGTCGATCGCCAGCAGCGCCACCACCACCGCGACGCCCAGCGCGAGCGACAGCAGGTGGAACGCCCAGGCGAGCGGCTTGCGCCGGATCGAAGCGAGGGCGAGCTTCGTCAGCACTCAGGCCGCCTCCGCCGTCACGGTGCGGGAGATGTGCGAGCGGACGCGGCCATCGTGCGTCGCGATCACGAGCGCGGCGCCATACTCGCGCGCGGTGTCGCTCAGCAGCGCCAGGACCGCCGCGCACGATGCGTCGTCGAGGCTCGCGGTCGGCTCGTCCGCCAGGATCACGCGCGGCTTCATCAGCAGCGCGCGGGCGATCGCCACGCGTTGCGCCTGCCCCCGGCTCAGTGTCTCGGCACCGGACCCGGCGTGTTCGCGCACGCCAAGCCGTTCGAGCATCGCGAGCGCTCGCATCCGGTCCGGCCGGGCGCCGCTCGCGAACGGGGCGAGCAGCATGTTATCCAGCGCGCTCAGCCCCGGCACGAGGTGCAGGTCCTGGAACACCAGCCCGATCGCGCGGCCCCGGTGCCGGTCGCGCCCGCGGGGCGACAGTCGCGTCACGTCTTCGCCCTCAACCCGCACGCTGCCGCGCATCGTCTCGGCGAGCCCCGCGATCGCGAGCAGCAGCGTGGTCTTGCCGGATCCCGACACGCCGGCGAGGATCGCCGCTTCGCCCGCGCCGACCGACAGCCGATCGAGGTGCGCGACCGACTTGCCGTCATAGCCCGCCAGGAGATCCGTCACTTCGAGCATCGTGCCGCCCAGTCGTGCAGCTGGTCGGTTCCCAGCAGCCCCAGCTTTCGGCCGCAGATCCGCCCCTGCGCGTCGAGCGCGACGGCGATCGGCAGCGCCGTGCCAGGGCCGCCCCATTGGTCGAGCACGGTCCTGGGAGGGCGATCGTCGGCATAGGCATTCGCCGTCGGCTGACCGCGCTGCCGCAGCAGCGCCAGCGCCCGGTCGGGCGAATCGAGCGCCAGCGTCTTCACGGGAAGCGGTGCGGCCGCCGTCGCGAGCTGCGGCAATCGTGCCAGCTCCGCCTTGCAGGCCGCGCACCAGCTTGCCCACAGCACGACGACCGCTGGTCCGGCAAGCGGCGGCTCCCCGGGCGTCAGCGGACGCGGCGCGTCCGATGGCACCGCCGCGACCGCCGCCATCATAAGGAGGGCTGGCCCAAAGATCGTCGAAAACGTCATTCCTCTGGGATACTATATCATCTCCCGACTGGGCTAGTGACAAAAAGCGTCCGGTCGTGAAATGTCCACGCCTTGGCCAACGAAGGACCCGCAATGGCAGCACCGTCCACGATCCGACTGCTTCCGCTGCTAGCCCTGGTTGGCGCAGCGTCGCCCTACTCGCCGCGCGAGACATTCGCGCCGTTCGACATGGGGCAGGCGGTGAACGTGTACCGCGGGGGCGACGGCCTTCCCGGCCCCGCCTTGTGGCAGAACCGGGCCGACTATGCGATCCACGCGATCCTCGATCCGGGCACGCACGCGATCGCGGCCACGGTCACGATCCGCTACGCCAACAACAGCCCGACGCCGCTGGACGTGCTGTGGCTCCAGCTCGACCAGAACATCTACCGGCCCGACTCGCGCGGCAAGCTGATCGGCGGCGCCAGCCGGGGCGGGGGAGGCTCGACGGCCGGCATGACGCTGGACGCGGTGAGCGTCGCGGTGGCGGGCCATCCCGCCGTGCCGGTGACGCCCCTGGTGACCGACACGCGCGCCCAGTTGCGGCTGCCCGCGCCCTTGGCGACTGGAGCCAAGGCGGTGGTGACGATCCGATACCATTATGTCGTGCCGGACAAGACGTTCGGCGGCCGCACGTCGTGGGGAACCACGAAGAGCGGCGCGGAGGTTTACGACGTCGCGCAATGGTATCCACGCATGGCGGTGTACGACGACGTCCGCGGCTGGGACACGGCGCCTTATCTCGGGCAGGAGTTCTACCTCGAATACGGCGACATCGACTATTGGGTGACGCTGCCGGCGGGCATGACGATGGCGGGATCGGGCGCGTTGCAGAACCCGGCCGAGGTCCTGACCGGGGCGGAGCGCGCGGCGCTGGCTCGGGCTGCCGCGAGCGACGCGACGGTGACGGTACGCGGCCCCGACGATCTCGCCCGGCCTGCGCCCGCGGGCACGCGTACCTGGCATTTCCGCATGGCGGACACGCGCGACGTCGCCTGGAGCGCGTCGAGCGACTTCATCTGGGACGCCGCGCGGATACGCCTGCCGGCGGGCAGGACGGCGATGGCGATGTCCTTCTATCCGCCCGAGAGCCAGGGCGCGCCGAAATGGGGCCGCTCGACCGAATATGTGAAGGACACGGTCGAGAACATGTCGCGCCGCTGGTACTCCTATCCGTGGCCGGCGGCGATCAACGTCGCCGGTCCGTCCTCCGGCATGGAATATCCCGGCATCGTTTTCGACGGCCCGGACGACGCGGGCAAGACGCTGTTCTGGATCAGTGCGCACGAGATCGGTCATAGCTGGTTCCCGATGATCGTCGGCTTCGACGAGCGTCGCCACGCGTGGATGGACGAGGGCTTCAACACCTTCATCGACACCTATGAGTCCGATGATTTCAATCGCGGCGAATACGCCCCCAAACGCGACAGCGAATATGCGCCGGGCGGCGGCAACCCCGTCGACGATATCCTGCCGCTCCTCGCCGATCCCGACGCGCCGCCGATCCTCTCGCGCGCCGATACGGTGACGGAGAAGTACCGCCACCCCGTCACCTACTTCAAGTCGGCCCTCGGCCTGACGCTCCTGCGCGAGCAGATCCTCGGGCCGGAGCGTTTCGACCCGGCGTTCCGCCGCTTCATCGCCGCCTGGGCCTACAAAGATCCCAAGCCCGCCGACTTCTTCCGCGCGATGGAGAGTGAGGCTGGCGAGGACCTGTCCTACTGGTGGCGTGGCTGGTATCAGAACAACTGGCAGATGGACCTGGCGGTGCCCGGCATCGAGACGATGCCGGGCACCGGGCCGGGCGGGGCCACCGCCGTCCGCGTCGAGGCCCGAGACAGACTGGTCATGCCGGTCACGCTGCGCCTGAGCTATGCCGATGGGCACAGCACGGACATCAGGCTGCCGGCCGAGACGTGGATACGGCAGGCTTCGGTGGCGGTCGGCGTTCCCGCCGGGCGGGTCGTCCGGGCCGAGCTCGATCCTGACCACAAGCTGCCCGACCGCGACCGGAGCAACAACGTCTTCACGGCTGGCTAGGCACGGGTGTGCCGAGGGCGGGAGCAGGCGCGCTGGGAGCCTGTCCGACGTTGCCTTGATGGTCGTGGAGGGATCATGGGGACCTGCTCCAGAGCCGACCGTCCTCGGTCCCTAGGCGCCACAGAGCCACGTTCGCGGCGCCGGCCGCGCGGGCGATCGCGGCCTGGGCACCGGCAGTGGCCGCGTTCGCGATCCACACCTGATGCCCGATCCCGCCCGCGGCATAGGCGAAGTGGGTCGCGCCGCTCTCCGGATCGACGACGAGCGGCGCCCCGGCTTGCGCGGCGAGCGCCTCGGCCTGATCGACGGACAGGACCGTCGCCGGTCCGTTCGCCGGCCAATCATAGGCGTAGGAGGCGATCGCTACCACGCTGCGGCCGCGGGGCACCTGCGCGACCGCCCGGGCGACGGCGGAGCGGAACCAGCGATCCGACGCGATCGGACCGGGCGGGCCCGTCTGCCAATGCTCGTCATAGGCCATCAGGATCACGCGATCGACGACCTGGCCGATGGCGGCGAGATCCCAGGCGGGATCGGCAACGGGCGCGGTCACCGCAAGCGTCCAGCCGTGGCGGCGTGCGCGGTCGCGCGCCCTTGCGAGGAAGACGCGCAGATCGGGCTGCGCGGCCGGCGGCAGGTCCTCGAAGTCGATGACGAGCCCAGTGGCGGCGGCACCGACCGCTTCCGCTTCGATCCGGCCGAGCAACGCGCCCGTGGCGACCGGATCGCGCATCAGGCTGGCGGTGCCCGCGCCGTCCCAGCTTCCCAGGCTCGCGTTCTGGATCATGATCCAGAGCTTGGGGTCCCGATGTAGCCCTGCCAATGCGGCGCGGCCAGGGACGTCCGGCGCGATCGTCACCTGATGATCGGGGCCCGTGACCGAGATCCAGGCGGGCACGACGACGGCCAGATCGGCGCCATGCGCGCGGAGCGACGCGACGCTGGCCGGGTCCCAGGGGGCGTAGAAGCCGATCCACCGCTGCGCCAGCGCAGGGACGGACGCCGTCGCCAGCCACGCCGCCGTCGCCATCCGCGCCAGGCCGAGGGCGAACCGCATCACCTCATCCGCCGCAGACCGGACACCGTCACCGGGTCGGCGCCGGGCCTTGCACCGCGGTGACGAACGCGTCCGCTCTCACATAGGTGCGGAACGCGGCCTGGACGTCGGGCGCGGTCAGCGCCGCATAGCGCCCGCCGGCGATCAGGTCGCTGTCGAGCGGCTTGTCCTCAAGCGAATATTGCAGAAGCCGCGATGCGATGCCGTCGAAGCTCGACTCGCCGAGCACCAGCTCGCGGAGCAACATGCCCTGCGCCTGGTGCAATTCGTCCACGGAGATCGGCGCGTCCTGCATCGCCTTCATGTCGCGGACGACGAGGTCATGTGCCTGGCCGACCTTGTCCGGATCGCAACCATATTCCACCTGGTAGCGGCCGCGGCGGCGGTCGAGGTCGAAGCGGCTGTCGACGGTGTACACCAGCCCGCGCTGTTCGCGCAGGTCGCGGGTGAGCCGCGCCGAATAGAAGCCGCCGCTGAGCACCAGATTGCCGAGGTTGAGCGCGTAGCGGGCGTCGCTGTGATTGTTGACGGATATCTGCTGCGCCATCGTGACCGAATCCTGCAACGCGGTCCCGGCCGGCGTGTCGAACACGCCCGCGGCGGAGTTGGGCGGCGCGGGCGAATAGTCGGTCTCCGGTTTCGGCCCGCTCGCCGTCCAGCCGCCGAACGCCTGCTCGACCACCTGTCGCGCCTGCGCGGGCGTGACGTCTCCCACGACGACGATGGTGGTCATGTCGGGCCGGTAGACCTTCGCGTAATAGCCCTGCACATCGGCGAGGGTCAGCCCGCCGACGCTTCGGGGCGTCGGATAGCGCAGTTGCGGGTCTTCGGCCGGGAGCAGCGCCTTGCCGAGCGCGACCGCGTTGAGGAAATCGGGCGACTGTAGCGCGCCGGCCGCGCTCGCCGTCTCCCGCTGGCGAATGATCTGGAAGGCGGCGTCCGGCATCGCCGGATGCAGTTCGTTGTCCGCCAGCAACTGCATGCCGGCAGCGAAGCCGGCGGTGGGGACGGAGAGCGAAAAGGACTCGCCGGCCTGTTCGTGCGCACTGATCGCGTCCAGCGCCGCCTCGAAATGCCGCCGGTCGAGATGGGTGGTGCCGAAGGCAAACAGGCCGCCCAGCACGTCGGCGACGCCTTCCTTGTCGCCGGCGGCTTCCAGATCCTGGTTGGCCTTCACCCGTCCGAAGACCTGGACCGTCTTGCTGACCGCCTCCGGCTGGACGATCACGCGCAAGCCGTTGGGCAGCGTGAAGTCCGCCGGGTGGATGGCAGACATCGGCGCCGGCAGCTTCGCGAACGCGGCCTGTGCCCAGATCGGGAGCACCACCGGGCCGCTCGGCTGGCCGGAGAACGTCTCCGCGCCGCCGAAGCCCTTGCCGCTCGTCGGCTGGCCGGACGCCTAAGGCGTCAGGATCGCCGTGATGGCATGATCGGGATCGAACAGGCGCTTGGCGAGCGCATCGACCTGCGCGGGCGTGACCGCGGCGACCGACGCCTTCACAGCGTCGGGCGAGTCCTGACCGGCGAAGGCGAGCGCTTGCGACCAGGCGTTGGCGAGGCCGTCGACGGAGTTATTGTTATATTCGAGGTCGGCGATCGCGCGGCGCTTCGCCGCCTCGACCAGGTCGGCCGGGATGCCATGGGCGGCGGCATCGGCCAGGATGCCGCGCATCGTCTCGACGACGCCGTCCGGCTTGCCGTCGCGCGGAAAGACGCCGGTCGCATAGCCAAGGCCGCCCTGCGGCAGGAAATCGCCCGTGAAATCGCCGAACAGGGCCTTGCCCGTCAGCCCCATCTCGAACAGCGGACCGCGCCTGGAACTCATCGCCTGCGACAGCACGAGCGCGGCCGCATAGTCCGGGTTGCGCAGGCTGGGCATCCGATACGCGATCAGCGCGAGCCCATAGGGGAAGTCGGACGGCAGGGTGATCATATGGGCCTGCACCGGCTGAGGCGCGAAGACGGGCCGGGCCGGAAGGACCTTGCTCGGGATGGCCGAGAACAGCGCGCGCACCTTGGCGAGGGTCGCCTGGGGATCGACATCGCCAGCGATCACCAGGATCGCGTTGTTCGGCGCGTACCAAGTGTCGTGGAACCGCTTCAGGTCGGCGGCGGTCGTCTTCTCGAACGAGGGGCGCGTGCCCAGCGGGGTATGCGCATAGGGCGTCCCCGCGAACAGCCGCGACCGCAGGTCGGTGTAGAAGTTGAAGGTGGGATTGGAGAGGTCGCGGGACACCTCCTGCTCGATCGCGCCGCGTTCCTGCGCCCATTCCTGCGGCGCCATGTCCACGCCCTGCATCCGGATCGCATGGATGTGCAGCGCGATGTCGAGATCATGCGCCGGGACGGTGAAGAAGTATTGGGTCACGCTCTCGTTGGTGTCGGCGTTGAACTGCCCGCCCATGTTGGCGGCAAGCGCGGAGATTTGGTCCTTGTTCAGGCCTGGACTGCCGCGAAACATCATGTGCTCGACGGCGTGCGCCGTGCCGGGCAGGCCCTCGGGCGCCTCGTCCGAGCCCGCAAGATAGTTCATCTCCGTCGTCACGACGGGTGCCAGCGTGTCGCGCACAATCACGACGCGCAGTCCGTTGGGCAGCGTCGCGCGGGTCACGTCCTCCACTGCGCCGGGGCGGGCGCCGGTCGCACGGGCCGGCGCCGGACCGGCCATCGCGAGTAAAAGCAGCGCTGCACAGACGCTCGCGACCGACGTGCCGAACCGGCGTTTCACGGATCGACCCGGCATGACATTCCCTCCGAACATCCCTGCCGCGTGATACAGTGTCACCGGGCTGTCAGTGTCTGTGACGTCGGGCGCCGGTCGCTCGCCAGCCCGACGGAGGACCTGCGGCTCCGGGCCGCCTGCCGGTCAGAACAGCGACAGCGGGATCGCGGCAACCATGGCGGCGTAACCCGACGGGTTGGGGTGGATGTCATCGCCCGAATCGTAGGTCGGCTTCATGTAGCTGCGGTTGGCCGGGTCGACGAGCGCGCCGTTGAAGTCGATGATGGCGTCGGCGCCGGGCGGCTGCACGGCGGTGCCGTTGACGGTGGACGGCTGGGTGGACACGACCCAGCCGTTGATGAGGAAGCGCTGCGCCTCCTCGCCCGGTGCTTCGGCGAACCGGCTGCCGAAACCGGACGGGTTCTGCGCTCCGCAGAAGGTGGAGGGCGCGGTGGTCGCCAGATACAGCTTGAGCCCGGCGGCGCGCGCCTGGGCGGCGATGGACTGCTTGCCCGCGATCAGCGTCTCCGCCTTCACGCACGCGCCGCGCAGGTCGTTGGCGCCGAGATAATCGATCACGCCCGTCACGCCCGGCAAGGCGGTCACGTCGCGCGCGAAGCGGTTCACGCCGGCCGTCGGATCGGTGCCGAGCACCTGCGTGCCCGCGATGCCGACGTTCGCGATCGCCACGTCGTCGCGCCCGGCCGCATGCAGCGCCGCGGCGAGCTGCTCGGGATAGGTCATGTGCTGGTCGCGGCCCGAGGCGATGCCGTCGGTCGTCGAACTGCCGAAGGTGGCGATCGTCCCCGCATAGGCGCCGTACACGTCCACCCGGTCGAGCAGGAAGGTGTTGAAGATAGTCCCGGTGAAGCTCGCGCCGACCGCGTCGGCGGTCTTGTCGCCCGCGTTGGCCGCGGTGGCGTAGCTGGTCACGTTGCTGCCGGCCTGGTTGTGCTCCGTCAGCGCGGTCCAGGACCCCTTTACATATTCGGTGACCGCCAGGACGTCGCCATAGGCAAAGGTCATCGCGACCTGATCCGAGGTCGCATAGCCGCCGGCCGGGATCGTCACGGACGCGGCGCCGCCAAAGGTGACGGCGACGTCGTGCGACACCGCCGCGCCCGTTCCCTTGATGCCGACGTGGGCCGCGCCGATCGTCACCGGCATGGTGCCAAAGAAGTTGGAGAAGTGCAGCCGGACGGTGCCGCGGCTGCCCACGGTCGGCTTGACGATCTCGCGGAACGTCTGCTCCGAGCTCGCCGGTCCGAAGGCGTCGCTCGGCGCATCCGCCCAGGCGGTGACCCAGCGCTGAACTGGCGTCGGCGTCGGCGTGGGGTCGGCGCGGGCGTTGCCATAGAGCCGTCGCCACCACAGCTTGCCAGACAGGTGGCCAGGGTCGCAGATGCCAGAAGAGCTCGCCAGAACCTCATACCGCCTCCGGTCGCGCGCCTGCTCTGGCACCGCTCTGCTGGCATGAGAACCGGCGGGCACCGGCGCAAGCGGCGCGTCGGTCGGACGCGATCATCCGGTGCGGGGCGTCGGCAGGTCGGGATCGGCTCGCCGTCTTCCGGCAGGCATCAGTCTTCGTCGGACGAGCGCATCATCTGAAGCCCCGCCCGGGCCAGGAAGACGCCGGTTATGCAGGGAATGATCCCGACGAGCAGCAAGGGGGAGGCGGGCAGCATCGCGCCCGGCTGGCGAATGGCTTCGGGAAGCGCCGACAGGATCACGAACCCTGTACACAGGCCCGTCGTACCGGCGAGCAGGACGCCGATCGCCAATAGGAGGCCTCCGAAGAACTTGGTCATTCAATGCTCCTCGTCCGTCGACCGTCGAGCTTCGCCGCCGCCAGCACCGACGCTCCTGCCGCGCCCGGCCGGTAGAAGAGGTTGTAGGTATCGAACGGAATGATTGCGCCATCGGGCTGGACGAAGTGGACGCAGCTGCGCTTGACCGTGCCCAGGTCGAAATTGAAGCGGTCGAGGAACTGCGAGATCACGACGCGGAACGTCTGCTCGTACCCAATATCGTTCGGCACCGCCGCTTCGGGCAGGCAGCACAGCAGGCTGGCGAGCTTCTCCGAAGTGTCCGCCTGCGCGGTGGACAGCGACAGCAGCTGGAAAACGCGTTCCTTCAGCTCGGGATACGCCTCGAAGCTGACGGTGTTGGGAACGGCGGCGACGAACAGCTCGCGCGGCAGCATCGCGGTCACCGGTGCCACTTCGCGCCCGTTGCGCAGGCCGTAGCCGATGCAAATCTGATCGGGATTGCACGGCAGCGGGATCAGGTCGTCGAGCGCGAACACCCCGGTCTCGGCGATGCGGCGGCGGATTTCCGTTAGGGTGATGCGATGTCGCTTGGCATCGAAGCCGTCGTTGCGCCCCGCATCCT
Source organism: uncultured Sphingomonas sp. (assembly GCF_964237335.1). Classification (NCBI taxonomy): domain Bacteria; kingdom Pseudomonadati; phylum Pseudomonadota; class Alphaproteobacteria; order Sphingomonadales; family Sphingomonadaceae; genus Sphingomonas; species uncultured Sphingomonas sp. Next base: position 68,460 of record NZ_CAXSHM010000012.1, on the reverse strand, counting down.
GCACCGGCTGGAAGGTAACGCCACGCACGCATCGCCACTCCAGCGCATGGCGGACGATGTCGGGGATCTGCTCCTCATTCACACCCTTCTTCACCGTGACGACGAGGGTGGTCGAGATCCCTGCCGCCTCCAGCGCCTCGAGCGCGCGGCGGCGGATGCCGGCAAGCCGCGCGCCGCGGAGCGCCATCAGCGCCTCGTCGTCGAGCGCATCGAATTGCAGGTAGATTTCAAAGCGCGGGCGGAAGGTCGCGAGGCGGGCGACGAAATCCGGCTCCTGCGCGATCCGCAGGCCGTTGGTGTTGACCATCAGATGCCGAATCGGACGGGCCCGCGCGGCTTCGAGTATCTCGAAGAACTGCGGGTGGATCGTTGGCTCGCCGCCGGAAATCTGGACGAGATCGGGCTCGCCCTCGGCGGCGACGATCACGTCAAGCATCGCCTCGACTTCGGCGAGCGGGCGATGGCCAAGATGATGGACTGACGAGCCGGCGAAGCAGACGGGGCAACTGAGGTTGCACGCCTCGTTGATCTCGATGAGCGCGAGGCAGCTATGCTGTTCGTGATCGGCGCACAGGCCGCAGTCGAACGGGCAGCCGTGATCGGTGCGCGAGTGGATCGACAGCGGCCGGTCGCCCGGCTTCAACCAGTCCTTGGCGGCGCGCCAATAGCCGACGTCGTCGGAGATCAGGGTCTTGGTGACGCCATGGTCGCGGCACCTCTTGCGGTAGAAGACGAGATCGCCCTCGATCATGATCTTGGCCGGCACCGGCTGCAGACAGGTCTCACACAGGCTCGTCGTCTCGCCGAAGAACAGATAGGGTGCGACTGCTCGTGGCGGCGCGCTCGCGTCGGACGTCGGCGACGTAATAAGCGCATCCATAAGCGATCAGCCCCAGACATAGCAGGTGAAAGACGTTTAGCGGCCCGATCAGCCTTGGATAGGGCTTGAGGAACTCCCAGGCGAAGCGCTGCGCGCCATACCATCCCGCAAGCACGTAGAAGCTGCGGCGGAACGCCCATCGCCGCCGGCGTGCCAACGCGACCAGATAGACGAGGAGGAACGCGAGCATCGCAACGCTCTCGTAGAGCTCGACCGGATGCCGTCCGACGCCGTCACCGAGATCGACGGCCCAGGGCAGCGACGTCGGGACGCCATATGTCCCGTCCGGTAGGCCCGCGAACAGGCATCCCCATCGCCCGATCACGATGCCGACCGCCAGCGGGGCGACGAACGGCGTTCCCGTCGACCCGGTCACGCCCGCCGCGCGCTTGTAGATTTCGACCCCGACGATCGCACCTGCAAGCGCGCCTGCAATGCTGTGCGACAGCGTCGGAGTGGTCATGCGGAGCGAGTTGAAGGAGCCCATCGCCCACGCTCCGATCAACGCGCCTGTCGCGAGCGCCAGGAAATAACCCGGGCCGGCAGCGCGCGACAACCGCTCGACGGCATCGCGCAATCGCCAGCGGTGCAGCACCGTGCCCGTAAGCGCCGACGTCGCCCAAGCGAGCATGTCGAACAGCGCGTGCGCCCATGGCGCCGTCGGTATCACCAGCATCGTGGGGTGTCGTCCAACGCTTTCAGCCCTGCCGCACGCCATCTCGACCCGCGAGCGTGTCGCCGCGGGCCGCGGGCAGAAGCGCTTCCAGGCAGCCGCCGCCTGCCGCGGCGATGCCGATCTGGCCGCCGTGCAGCATCACGATCTGCCGGGCGAAGCTCAGCCCGATGCCGGTGCCGGTCGGCTTGGTGGTAAAGAAAGGGAGGAACACGTCGCGCGCCAGCGTTGGCGGGATGCCCGGGCCGTTGTCGGCCACGGTGATCTTCACGCGGCCGTCGAGCGCGGGCTCCGCGCTGACGGCGATTGCGGGACTGGCCAGGCTGGCCGTCGCCTCGCCGGCGTTCTTCAGGAGGTTGAGCATCGCCTGGGTCAGCAAAGCGGCATCGCCATCGATCGCGGGCGTGTCGTTCGCGACCGACCAGGAGACCGTGACGCCCTGGGCGGCCGGGGTGATGCCGAACAGCTCCGCAAGCTGGGCGAACCATATCGCGACCGGGATCGCCGCGCGTTGCAGCGCCGGCGCCTCGCTGAACCCCTTGTAGCTGGTGACGAACCGTTCAAGCTCGGCGGCGCGGCGGGCGAGGGCGCCGATCGCGAGCTGCGCGTCGGCGATGCCCGGCGCCGCCGCGGCGTCGAGGTCGCCGATCAGATGCGCGGCGGACGCGGCGAGCGAGGTGACCGGGGTCAGCGAGTTCATCACCTCATGGGTCAGGACGCGGACGAGGTCGACCTGCGCGGCAAGCTCGGCGCCGTCGAGCTCGACCTGGATGACCTTGATCGCGACGATGCGGCGGACCTGGCCACCCATGTCGGCCTGGGTGGTGTCGAGCGCCACCCTCTGCGACAGCCCGTCGAGGACGATGTGCGCCAGCCGCGTCGGCCCCGGCGCGGCGGCGCGCAATGCCGCGACGAACGGCGGCCCGAACGGCGCGAGCGCGTCCAGCGGGCACGGATCGCCGCGCGCGAACAGCCGGCGCGCCGCCTTGTTGGCGAAGCTCACCTCGTCGTCGGGCGCGAGGACCAGCAGCGGCGTCGGCGCGCCGTCGACGATCGTCTCCGCGATGCGTGCCGCGGCCGCGCCGCTCGCCCGCTCGGCGCGCAGCCGCTCCAGCGCGGCTTCATAGGCCGAGCCGAGCTGTTCGAAGCCGGCGCCGCGCCCGTCCCGGCGGAACGACTGGCCAAGATCGAGGCGGTCGAGCGCGGTCACGAACCGGGTGAGCTCGACATTGCCCCTGTTGACGACGCGCCACAGCTCGATCGCGGCCGCCGCCACGGCCAGCAGCGCGAGCCCTGCCGCAGTCGGCGCCCGCCCGAACGCCAGCAGCGCCGAGGCGACCGCCACCGTGGCGAGCAGCCAGGCGACGCGGGCCGCGAGGCTGAGCGCGAACCGGCGGCTAGAGGCCATGTTTCTCCATGCGGCGATACAGCGCCCCGCGCGACAGGCCCAGTTCGGCGGCCGCGGTCGAGATGTTGAAGCCGTGCTTGCGCAGGGCCTGTTCGATCAGCTCTCGCTCGGCGCGGTCGAGGTTGAGGTCGGCGGCGAGTTGCTGGGGCGCCGCGGGCGATGGCGATGGCGATAGCGGCGGTGGCGGCGGCGGCGCGGCGCGGCCGAGCGGGAAATCGGCAAGCGCATAGGCGTCGCCCTCCGCCAGGATCACCGCGCGCTCGGCGGCGTGGCGGAGCGCGCGGACGTTGCCCGGCCAGTCATGCGCGACGAGCGCGGCGAGGACATTGGCCGGCACCGCCCGCTCCAGCTTGCCGTACCGCTTCGCATAGTCGGCAAGGAACGTGTCGAGCAGCAGCGGGATGTCGTCGCGCCGGTCGCGCAGCGGCGGCAGTTCGATCTCGACGGTGTTGAGCCGGAACAGCAGGTCCTGGCGGAAGCGGCGCTCGTCGGCGAGGTCGGCGTTGGTCGCCGACACGATGCGCACGTCGACCTCGACCGGCCGGTTCGCGCCCACCGGCGTCACCCGCCGCTGTTCGAGCACGTTCAGCAGCTTGGGCTGGAGGTGAAGCGGCAGGTTGCCGATCTCGTCAAGGAACAGCGTGCCCCCGTCCGCCGCCTGGATGCGCCCCGCGCGATCGGCGCGCGCGTCGGTGAAGGCGCCTTTGACGTGGCCGAACAGCTCGGCGTCGAACAGCGTCTCGGCCACCGCGCCGAGGTCTACGGTGACCAGATCGGCGGCGCCGCGCCGCGACAGGCGATGGAGCTCGCGCGCGACCAGTTCCTTGCCCGTGCCGTTCTCGCCGAGGATCAGGACGTTGGCGTCGGTCGGCGCGGCCTTCTCGATCAGCGAGTGGACCCGCGCCATCGCCGCCGACCCGCCGAGCAGCGACGACGCCGCGCGGGACGATGCCGCCACGCTGCCGCCGGCGCGACGCGACGCGCCGAGCTGCGTGGCGTTGCGGACCGTGGCGAGCAGCCGGTCGTTGTTCCAGGGCTTGGACACGAAATCGGTCGCGCCCTGTTTCATCGCGTCCACCGCGATCCGGACGCTGGAATGCGCGGTGATCATCACCACCGACGCGGCCGGATCGGCGGCGAGGATCGCGGCGAGCCAGCGGAACCCTTCGGCGCCGTCGGTCGCGCCGCGCGCGAAATTGGCGTCGAGCAGGACCGCGTCGGGGCGCCGCCCGCCGACGGTCGCCACCGCCTCGGCCGGCGAGGCGGTCGTCGCGACCTCGCCGAACAGCGGCGCCAGCGCCAGCCGCGCGGACAGGCGAATGTCGTCATCATCGTCCACGACGAGGCACAAGGAGAAAGGCGACGCGGCCATGGACGCTCCTGTCAGCATCTCCGAAGATCAATCAAGATACATGCCAGCTTCCTACAGGCTAGCGTCCGGTAGGCCGGTGTCCGGAAGCGGACACTTAGCTGGTCGGCAATGGACGGTTGGACGCGATCATGGGCAAGGTCGATGACCTGACAGCTCGGGCCAAGACCATAAGAAGCAACGCTTTTCCGACATTACCGCCAGCTGGCACGCCTCTTGCAGAACGTATCGTGCCGGCATCGTCGCCGGACGACGGGAAGCACATCATGACCTCGATCATCACCCGCGCCTGTTGCGCGATGCTGAGCATCATCGGCGCCGTCGGGCTGGTGGCGTTCGCCGATCCCGGCAGCACGATCGGTACGGTTCGTTCCGATCCCGCAAAGGTCATCGCGGCGGCCGGCCCGGTCGCGGTCGCGCAGCGTGGCTGAGCGGGCCGGACGGTCGACCGCGGCGCGGCGGCGATGACGGTCGCGCCCCCGGCACTGGCGCCAGCATCGCCACCGGGAATGGACCGGGCGATCCAGCGGCCGCGTCGTCTCGATCGTCGCGCCCGCCTCGCGCTGGTCGCGCTCGCCGTCGTGGCGCTGGTCGCGGCCTTGTGGTGGTGGCTGCCCGCCGCGCAGTCGACGAACGTCGCCGCCGCCGACCTCCAGACCGGCGCGATCGAGCGCGCGCCGTTTGCGGACGTGGTGCCGCTGCGCGCCACCGTCGCGCCCGAGGTCTCGACCTTCGTCGGCGTCGTCTCGGGCGGGCAGGTCGACAAGCTGCTCGTACAGGACGGCGCCGCCGTGACCCAAGGCCAACCGCTCGCGACGCTCGCCAACCCGCAGCTGAAACTCGACATCCTGACTCGCGAGGCGGCGATCGCCAGCCAGCTCGGCCAGGTTTCGGGCGAGGACCTGTCACTCGAGCGCGGCTCGCGCGATCGCGACACCCAGGTCGCCGGCGCCGACTATGACCTCATCAAGGCGAAGCGCGACCTGTCCATCCGCCAGCAGCTCCACGACCAAGGCTTCGTCTCCGACGCGGGCCTGCGCAGCTATCAGGAGGAGGAAGCGTACCAGCGCCGGCGCTCGGCGCAGCTCCACGCCGCCGAAGGATCGGAGGCGCGCATCGCCGCGCTGCAGGCCGGGCGCCTGTCCGACACGCGCACGCGGCTGACCAGCAACCTCGCCGCGGTGCGCGCCGGGCTCGACGCGCTGGTGCTGCGCGCGCCGATGACCGGCCGGCTCAGCAACTTCACGCTTCAGCCCGGCCAGGCGCTCAAGCCCGGCGATCCGGCGGGGCAGGTCGATACCGAGGGATCGTGGAAGCTGGTCGCCGACGTCGACCAGTTCTTCCTCGGCCGGGTCCGCGTCGGCCAGCCGGCCAGCGCGGAGGGCGACCTGCGGCTGACGGTCGCCCGGGTGCTGCCGGCGGTCACCGACGGGCATTTCCGCGTCAAGTTGGGCTTCGTCGGCCGGTCGGCGGCGGGGCTCAGCCGCGGCCAGATCCTCGACGGCCGGATCACGCTCGGCGCCGCGCGCGCCGCGGTGGTCGCGCCGCTCGGCGGCTGGATCGAGAGCGACGGGGGATCGGCCGCCTATGTCCTCGATGCGAGCGGTGCCCATGCGACCCGCCGCGCGATCCGCGTCGGCCGCCGCAACGCCGACCAGGTCGAGATCCTGTCGGGCCTCGTGCCCGGCGAGCACATCGTCACGTCCGACACCGGCGCCTTCCACAAGGCACCCATCATCAACATCAACTGAGGAGGGGCACCCATGATCACCCTTGAAGGCATCCAGCGCCGCTACGTCTCGGACGCGGTCGAGACGACGGCGCTCGCCGACATCAACCTCCACGTCGCCGCCGGCGAGTTCGTCGCGATCATGGGCCCGTCGGGGTGCGGCAAGTCGACGCTGCTCAACACGCTGGGCACCGTCGACCGGCCGAGCGCGGGCAGATATCTATTCGACGGCCGCGATCTCGCGATCGAGGACGAGGCGCGGCTGGCGCAGTTCCGCGCGCGGACGCTCGGCTTCGTCTTCCAGAGCTTCAACCTCATCGACGAGCTGACCGTCGCCGAGAACGTCGAGCTCGGCCTCGTCTATCGCAAGGATGGCGCGATCGACCGGCGCCGGCGCGTCGACGCGGCGATGGACCGGGTCGGCATCTCGCACCGCGGCCGCCACTATCCGCACCAATTGTCGGGCGGCCAGCAGCAGCGCGCCGCCATCGCCCGCGCGATCGTCGGCGATCCCAAGCTCATCCTCGCGGACGAGCCGACCGGCAACCTCGACACCGAGAACGGCGCGCAGGTTATGGGCATATTGGAGGCGCTCAACCAGGGCGGCGCGACGATCATCATGGTCACCCACTCGCCCGCGCACGCCGATCGGGTCGGCCGGCGCATCGACATGCTCGACGGGCGCGTCGTCGCCTCCGTCGAGCGGCAGATCTGAAGGAGGCCGCCCGATGAACCGCTTTACCCTGGTAAGCTTCTGGCGCTCGATCGTCCGCCACCGCCTCTACGCCGCGCTCAACATCGGCGGGCTGGCGGTCGGCATCGCCGTGTTCCTGGTGCTAGCGCTCTACGTGCGCTTCGAGACGGGGTTCGAGCGCTGGCTGCCGCGGCATGACCAGATCTATCTCGTGCAGACGGAGTCGAAGGGGATCGATGGCCCCTTCATCGGCACCTATCCGAACACCATGGGTGGCTTGCTCGACGAGCTGCGACAGGATTTCCCAACGATCGTCGGCACGCGGTTCATGGGCGGCGCGGACGGCGGCAGCGTCATCCGGAACGGCGTCGCCTCGCGAGCCGATGTCGGCTGGGTCGATGCCGACTTCTTCAAGGTATTCGACCTGCCGATGATCAGCGGCGACAAGGCGACCGCGCTGGCCGATCCGACCAGCATCGTTATCAGTCGCTCCGCCGCGCAACGCTACTTCGGGAACGCCGATCCGATTGGCAGGACGATGACGATCGCCTACGACAAGCCCGCCACCTACCGCGTCACCGGCGTGTTCGCCGACCTGCCGCGCGACACGGACTTCCAATTCTCCATCCTGGCCCGCCTGATGCCGGGTCCGAAAGCCTATTGGCATCATTGGGGGTCGACGTCGCTCTACACCTATCTGCGGTTCGCGACTCCAGCGATGGCGCGCGCGTTCGAACAGCCCTTGCCGGCCTTTATCGATCGTCACGGCGCCCGCGACATGGGCGCCCATGCGTCTCACCAGATGGGCCTGCCGCTGCTGCCGCTCGTCCGCGCGCACCTGCAGCCTGCGGGACAAGCGAGCGCCAGCCGCAAGCTGACGATCGCGACGCTCGGTATCGTCGGCGCGCTGACTCTGCTGATCGCCATCGTCAATTACGTGAATCTCGCGACCGCCCGCGCCGCGCTCCGGGCGCGCGAGGTGGCGATGCGCAAGGTGCTCGGCGCAGGTCGAGGAGTGCTGATCCGTCAGTTCCTTGGCGAAGCCGTGCTCACGGTAGCGATCGCGGCGGTGGTCGGGCTCGCGCTGGTGGAACTGGGCCTGCCGTTGATCAATGCAGCGGGCGGCCTGGAACTTGTCATTCCCTATCTGCTCGTCGTGCCTGCGCTGGTGGTGCTCGCGCTGGTCGTCGGGGTTCTGGCCGGTTTCTATCCCGCATTGCTGCTGTCGCGCTGGCCGGCGAGTGCGGCGCTCGCGTCGGCGCGCTCGCCGGGCGGCGGTCGCGCTGGCACGCATGTCCGCGAGATACTGGTGATCTTCCAGTTCACGCTGGCGGTGGCGTTCATCGTCGGCACGCTCGTGCTGATTGCGCAGACCCGCCATGTCCGCGCCGCCGATCTGGGGTTTAGGCGCGACGGGCTGCTCGTGGTGCCGTCGCTTGCCGAAGATGGCCTGGATCACGCTCAGCGCACGGCATTGCTCGCCGCCTTCGGCCGACTGCCCGGGGTCGTGTCGGTCACCACTGCCGACTCTGCGGTTGGCGGCAGCGGCAACGACAATTCCGACAATCTCGACGTGCCAGGCAGGCCCAAGCCCGGCCCGTCGCTGCGGCGGATCAGCGTCGGCCGCGACTTCTTCCGCACCTATGGCCCGCATCTGATCGCCGGACGATTGTTCGACGACGCGCATCGGATGGACGACGCGACAGGCCTCAAGTGGCACGATCCGCGCAACATCGTCGTCAACCGGCGAGCGGTGGTGAAGCTCGGGTTCCGCTCGCCCCAAGACGCGATCGGCAAGACCGTCGGCGGCGGAGCGGCGCGAACGATCATCGGCGTGGTCGATCAGCTACGCTTCTTCTCGCCGCGGTTGCCCGACGATCCCACTTATTATGTCTACTATGGTGATTTGGCACCCGATCCCGTAGCTACCTTGCGATTCACGGGCGATCCGCGGCCTGTAATGGGGGCGGCGGAGGAGATCTGGCGTCGGATCGCTCCGCAGGTCCCGTTCATCGCCGGAACGGGCGCCAAACAACTGATTAAGTTCTATGAGGACGACGACCGCGCGGCGCGGCTGTTCGGGATCGGTGCGGCGCTGGCGGTGATGATCGGCTGCGTCGGGCTGTGGGGCCTCGCCTCGTTCAACACCGCGAGGCGGATCAAGGAGATCGGCATCCGCAAGACGCTGGGCGCCTCGTCCGCCGACGTCGTCAGGCTGCTCGTCGGCCAATTCCTGCGGCCGGTGCTGATCGCCAACCTGTTCGCCTGGCCGCTGGCCTGGGTGGCGATGCGGACCTGGCTCGCGGGCTTCGACGACCGGATCGCGCTGTCGCCCTTGTTCTTCGTCGCCGCCAGCGTCCTCGCATTGGTGATCGCGCTGGCGACCGTGCTCGCCCAGTCGCTGCGCGCCAGCCGCGCGACCCCCGCCTGGGCGCTGCGCCATGAATAGCCCCGTACTGGCGGCCGTGCTGGCGGCGCTGCTCGCAGCGGGGCATGCGTCGGCGCAGGCATCAGGTCCGGCGCCGACCGAGACGCTCGCCGATGCGGTGCGCGCCGCGGTCGCGTCGAACCCGGCGCTCGCCGCCGCGCGCGACCGGCAGGACGCGCTCGCCGAGACGCCCGAACAGGCGCGCGCCGCCGGGCGCCTCACCGCCGAGGCCGACGCGACCGGCGGCTACGACCGGTTCGACTATGGCAAGGGCGGGGTCGCGACCGTCTCGGCGGCGCTGCCGATCTGGACCGGCGGCCGCGTGTCGACCGCGGTGCGCGCCGCGAACGGCGACGTCGAGGCGGGCGCGCAGACCCTGCGCGACACCGCCGCCGACGTCATTGAGCAGGTCGTCGGCGCCTATGCCGCCGTGCAGTTCCAGCAACAGGCGGTGGCGATCGCGCGCGCCGACATCGCGCTACTCGACAGCCAGGTCGCCGAGGCGAAGGCGCGCTTCGATCTCGGCGCGGGGACGCAGACCGACGTCGTCCGCCTCGTCGCCGAACGCGAGGGCGCGGTGGCGACGCTCGCGGCCGCGGAGGCGGCGCTGGTCGCGGCGGGCGCCTCCTTCCGAGCGGTGGTCGGCCGCGATCCGGGTGCGCTGGCGCCGCCTCCGGCCGACCTCGCCGAGCTGCCGGCCAGCCTCGACGAGGCGCGGCGACGCAGCGTCGCGGCCAACCCCGCCTATCTCGCCAGCCTCGCGGCGCGCGGTGCGGCGGCGGCGCGGATCGGCGTCGCGCGCGCGAACGGCGCGCCGAGCGTCACGCTGGCCGGCGGCTATGGCTATGGGCTGGCGTTCGGGCGCGATCCCAGCGGCTATCCGGCCAGCGCCGCCGCCGGGGTGACGCTGCGGGTGCCGATCTTCACCGGCGGGCTCGTCGCGTCGCAGGTGCGCCAGGCGCAGGCGGGCTCCCGCGCCGCGGCGCACGACGCCGACGGCGCGGCGCGCGAGGCGATCCGGGCCGCCGACACTGCCTGGGCCAACGTCGTCGCCGCGCATGTGCGGGTCGCGGCCGGAGAGCGCGCCGTCGTGGCGGCCGACCGCGCGCTGGCCGGGGTCAAGGCGGAATACGTCGTGGCGCTGCGCACGACGCTCGACATATTGATCGCCGACGAGAGCCTGCGCGGCGCGCAGCTCGCGCTGGCGAGCAGCCGCTCCGACCTCCTGACCGGCGAGGCAGCACTGCTCCGCGCGGTCGGATCGCTGGATCGGACGGCGATCACCTGATCAGCGCGGCCGCTCGCGCGCTAGGCGGCGACAAGCGTCCCGATGCGCTCCTGCGCGGATGCCATCGCGGCCTTGTCCTGATCGGGGCCGTAGGCGACCCCCTCGGCACGCACGACCTCGACCTCGCCGATCCCGAGGAAGCGCAAGATGGACGTGAGATACGTCGCGAGGTGCTCCACCGCCGCAAATGGGCCCTGCGAATAGATCCCGCCGGACGAGAGCGCGAGATAGGCCTTGCCCGACAGCAGACCCTTGGGGCCGGTCGCCGTATATTGAAACGTCTGCCCGGCGATCGAGACATGGTCGATCCAGGACTTCAGGGTCGACGGCACCGTGAAATTGTACATCGGCGACCCGATGACGACGACGTCGGCGGCTTTCAGCTCGTCGACCAGGGCCTTGGATCGCGTCGCCGTTGCCGTCAGCGCGTCATCCTTCTCGCCGTCGGGCAGCCACGCCTCGCGGATGGTCAGGTCGACATGGGGAAGACGGTCGACCGCGACGTCGCGGTAGACGACGGAGGCGCCGGGATTGGCGGCCTTCAGCTTATCGACCAGCTCGGCCGAAAGGCGGCGCGTATGCGACGTCGCCGCGTCGCTGGCGCTGGAGTCGATGTGCAGGATGTTCATGGAAGCTTCCTTGCATCGCCACCAGGATGGTGCCGGTCTGCGGATCGATTGAATGGCAAAATCGATCATCGCTCGCAAGGAGGCTTTGGCCAGGCGCTCGGAGGCGCCGCAGCCTGAGGAGGCCCCGAACGCTCAACCGTGAGCCGACAGAGCGCCCGATCCGGTACGGGCCGGACAGGGCGCTCAGGAGCAGAAGACTTCAGGTGATCCGTGTGGACAGAGACGCGTTCCGCCCCAGTTATTCCTCCGTCCTGACGACGGCCGGCGAAGCGACGGCAACGGCAGGCTGAAGCGTCGCCGCGACCTGGGTGAGCGCGGCGACCGCGGCCTGCAACGCCTTCATCGTGTCCGCATTCGATGGCGGCGGCGGCGCAACCGGAACCGCTTTGGTCGCGACGGGGACGGCAACGGGGTCGTGGACAGGAGCCGAGATGGCGGCGAGCACTTCTGGGGAATGTTCGCCCGGCACGATCGTCGCGACCGCCGGCTCGGCCTTGACGGGGAGGGGCGCCGGCGGCGTCGCGGCGATGTTCGGCCTGCGCCATACCGGTATGACCATCGCGGCCGGCGCCGCGACCGCGGCGGCCGGCTCCGGGCATTGGGTGATCGACGTCGTGGCGGCCGTCATGTTCGCCAGCACCGCCAGATCGTCCTCGCTCGCGGCCGCAGCCAGCCGTGAATAGGTGCCCGCCTTCTCGCACTCGCCGACCGTGACAAGCGCCGATGAGTTCTGGTTGCCGAGCCTGGTCTGATAGTCATCAGACGCCTTCAGACCATCACCGGCGCCGTATTGCCGGACGAAATGCGCCTGGATCAGGTATCTGTCGCGCACGATCACGTCGTGCTTGTCGGCCATGAACTTGTTGTACGCGGCCAAGGTCGTCGGTGACGTCTCCTGGCACTTCAATGCCTGCACCATCAGCAGCGTCTGCAACGTTCCGACCCGCGCGGCAGCCACCTCATCGGCGTGCCAGCAGTCGATCTTGCCCGCCGCATCGGCTCCGGCATGCGAGGTCGTGATAGTTGTTGCCACGGCACAAAGCGCCGCCAATCGACGAACGAACATCGTGTGATCCTCCAGTCAAAAGACTGACGGCTAATCGCGCTGGCCAGGAAACGAGTCGTCGCTAATCCTATAACGTCAAAGACTTCAGGCCGTAAGTGCCTTTCTTTCAACACATTAGTAATCTGCGTTGTAGAAACCGCCGCTTCCAAACCCCTCAGGCTCGATCGCGCAAGAAAGGCCACAGTCATCGCCTGAAGGTTGCAGACCGCAGGCGAGCCGCCGGCGACGCGACAGGCCGCGCGGCTCGTGCCTAGTCTTGGTGGAGATCGATCGCAGGCGCCGTCAAAGCCATCCGTTGAGCCGCGCGATCCGGCCCGCCTCGATCCGGTTGGAGGCGCCCAGCTTGGCCGCGCCTTCGGATAGATAGTTGCGCACCGTCCCCGGCGACAGCGCGAGCCGAGCCGCGATCGCCTTGTTCGACAATCCCTCGTCGGCGAGGCGCAGCGTGTCGCGCTCGCGTTGGGTCAGCGGGTCCGCGCCGGCATCCCAGGCCGCGGCGGCCAGGTCGGGCGGCACTACGAGGCCGCCGCGTGCGACCTCGCGGATCGCGGCGGCAAGCTCCTCGACGGGGCTGTCCTTGAGGAGATAGCCGCGAACGCCCGCCGCGCGCGCGCGCGCCAGATAGCCCGGCCGCGCGAAGGTGGTGACGATCACCGTCCGCGTCGTGGCTCCGGCTTCCGACAGCAGGCGGGCGGCGTCGATGCCCGTCGTCTCCGGCATCTCGATGTCGGTCAGCAGGATGTCGGGCGCGAGCGCGCGGACGCATGCCACCGCGGCGGCACCGTTCGCAGCGCGCCCGATCACCTGCATGTCGGGCTCCAGATCGAGCAGCGCGGAGATCGCGCCGAGCACCAGCGCCTGATCCTCCGCTATCACGATGCGGATCATGCCGGCACCGTCGCGACGAGGCGGGTCCCGGGCGCGTCGGGCTGGATGCTCAGCGAGCCGCCCGCCGCCGTCAGCCGCTGGCGCATGCCCGCCAGCCCCAATCCTTCGCGGAAGCTGCGGCCGACGCCGTCATCGGCGACCACCAGCCGTGCCAGCCGGGCGTCGAGCGCGAGCTCGATCGTGCAGGTGCCGGCCTCGGCGTGGCGGATCACGTTGGTCACCGCCTCGCGCAGCGTCATCGCGAGGACCGCGCCGGCATCGGCCGGGATGGCGGCGCCGTTCCCCGCCAGGCGCGCAGCGATGCCGGCCGCGGCCAGCGCCTCGCGCGATGCGGCGATCTCATGCGCCAGCGTGCTGCCGCCCTGTCCGGCGAGCGCGGCGCGCACCTCGGCGAGCCCGGCGCGCGCGATGCCGGCCACCGCCCGCATCTCGGCTTCGGCCCGCGCCGGATCGGGCGCGGCTAGCTTCGCCGCCAGATCGGCCTTGAGCGCGGCGAGCGTCAACGTGCGGCCGACCACGTCGTGCAGATCGCGGGTGATCCGCTCGCGCTCGGCGGTCCCGGCCAGGCGGCGGACCTCCTCCTGGCTGGCGAGCAGCGCCTGCGTCCGCGCGTAGAAGGCGGAGCGGGAGATCGTCGCGCCGCCGGTGGCGATCACCAGCATCACGCCGGCGGCCCACCAGAACAGCGGCTGGCGCCAGCCGAGCCCGATCGCGATCGTCGCGATCGCGATCAGCGCGATGGCGATCGCGGCCCCCCGCGCCGGCCGGGCGCGCCCGGCCTCGGATGCGGCATAGATCGGGAACACCGTCCAGCCGCCACCGACCGGCGCCAGCGCGGCGCCGACGAGCAGCATCACGCCCGCCGTCGCGAACAGGCGCGTCCCTGTCAGGCGGTGGCTGGCGAAATAGACGGGCAGGAACACCGCGAGCCCGACTGCCGACGCCGCCAGTTGCCAGGCCGCCGGCCGGGCCCACAACCAGGGCACCGCATAGAAGACGAGGTAGATCAGCCACGGCCAAGGCCCGTCCCACCAGCGCTCCGCCTTCGTCTGCACGCCGCCATCGTCGCGCCTTGCCCCCGGCATCGTCAAGCCGGGCTCCGCCGCCAGCCGGCCCACGCCCAGGCCGCCGCCACGACCGTCATCGCCGCCACGGCCGCGCCATGCGTCCAGGCGCTTCCGATCACCGGCATCCCGACAATGCCGAGCGCGAGCTGACCCAGATGGTAGGACGGCATCGCCTCGCCGATCGCGCGCATCCAGCCGGGCAGCATCGCCGACGGGATCCAGAGCCCGCCCAGTATGGCGAAGCCGAGGAACAGCGCGTTGGCCGCGGCGACCGCTCCCTTGCCGCTCATCCGCATGCCCAGCCCGAAGCCGATCAGCGCGAACGGCACGCTCGAGGCGAGGTGCAGGACGACGAGCCGCAGCCATTGCGCCGGCGCCAGGGCCGCGCCCGCGACGATCGCCAGCAGGTAGATCAGCGCCAGCGCCGCCGCCACCGTCGCGACGGTGGCCGCCAGCTTGGCCGCGACATAGGCGCCGGCGGGCAGCGGCGACACGCGCTTGAGCTCGATCAGGCCCTGTTCGCGCTCCATCGCCACGCCCGCGCCGAAGCCGAACAGCGCCGGGCCGATCGCGGCGAACACGCCATAGCCCGCCAGCGTCGCGACGGCCGCCGCCGGCGACCGGTTCTGCGCGATGGCGAGCGTGAACAGGCCGTAGAAGGCCGCCGGGGTCAGCACTGTCGGCACCAGGAACTGCGGCAGCCGCCACGATCGCTTCAGCTCGGCCACGCACTCGCGACGCCAGATGCCGGCAGGAAGGGGGAGGGCGGGCAGGGTGAGGGCGGTCATGCGGCGATCCTTTCGTCACGGGCGAGCAGGCTGGCGATCGCGTCCTCCAGGGCGGCGTCATGGACGCGCAGGTCGGCGATGAGGGGATCGGCGTCGAGCAGCGCACGTACGGTCGCGGCCGCGTCGATCGTGACTAGGCGCAGCTCGGCGCCGTCCGCCGCCGCCTCGCAGATGCCGGGCAGCGCCGCCGCGTGCGCCCTTGGCAGCGCGCTGCGGCAGCGGACGACCGCGCCGCCGGCGCGCGCGCGGATCGCGGCGGGCGTGTCGTCGGCGACGATGCGCCCGGCGTCCATCACCACCACGCGATCGGCGAGCGCATCGGCTTCGGCGAGGTCATGCGTCGTCATCAGCACCGCCGCTCCGTCCGCCGCCGCCTCGCGCACCGTCGCCCACAGCGCGCGCGCCGAGGAACGGTCCATCGCCGCGGTCGGCTCGTCGAGGACGAGGAGATCGGGCCGCCCGCAGATCGCGAGCGCATAGTGCACGCGGCGCGCCTGCCCGCCCGACAGCGTGCCGCAACGACGCCGGGCGAGGTCGCCCAGCCCGGCGAGCGCCAGCGTCTCCCCTAGCGGGCGGGGATCGCGGTAATAGCCGGACTGCAGCGTCACCATTTCGGCGACGGTCATCACGTCGGGCAGTCCCGCCGCCTGGAGCATCACGCCGAGGCGCGCCCGCGCGGCCGGACGGTCCGGGCTCAGCCCATATAGCCGCACCTGGCCGGCGTCGGGCTGCAACCGCCCGACGAGCAGGCCGACGGTGGTCGACTTGCCGGCGCCGTTCGGGCCGAGCAGCGCGGTCACCTCGCCGGCGCGGATCGCGAGGTCCAGCCGATCGAGCACCGGTTTGCCGCCCAGGCTCTTCGCCACCCCCTCCAATGACGCCGCAGCCGTCCTATCCCGTTCCATTCGCCCACTCCCTCATTTGGTTTGCGAGATGTGGACCGGCGCGGCGCGAGCCGTCAGTGGCGAGCGTCATGCGCTGGGGGTGACAGATGTCAGGGCGAGGTGACGCTCGGCGCGGGCAAGATCGGCTACGGTCCGGGTCGGAACATGGGAAAGAGGCTTCGATAGCGCCACGACGCCGGCCTGTGCGTATATCGCAGGACGAGCGACGTCCGGAGGAACAGGCGATGAGAGCGGTTCGGATCTATCACTACGGCGGGCCCGACGTCCTGCGGTACGAGGATGACGTGCCGGAGCCCGCGATCCGTCCCGACGCCGTGCTGATCGCGGCGGTCGCGACGAGCGTGAACCCGATCGACTGGAAGGTCCGCTCCGGCGCCCGGCAGAAGGACTTCCCGCTGACGATGCCGGCGATCCTGGGCCGGGACGTGAGCGGCGTCGTGACGGCGGTCGGGAGCGAGGTCCGAAGCTTCAGGCCCGGCGACCGCGTGATCGCCCTGGCCGACGCGACCTATGCTCAGGTCGTGGCGGTGCCGGCGGCCTTGGTCGCCCACCTTCCCGACGGGGTCGACCCGATCGACGCCGCGGCCATCCCGCTCGTCTCGTTGACCGGGGACCAGCTCGTCCGGGTCGCGACGCAGGCGGCGGCGGGCCAGACCATCTTCGTCAGCGGTGCGCTCGGCAGCGTGGGCCGCGCGGCCGTGCACAGCGCGAAGAAACTCGGCGCGACGGTCATCGTGGGCGTCCGAGCCCGGCAACTGGACGACGCGCGGCGCCTGGGCGCCTACGCCGCCGTCGCGCTCGATGACGAGGACGCCCTGGCGAGGCTGGAGGCGGTCGACGGCGTGGCGGACACGGTCGGCGGCGAGGTCGCGGCGAGGCTCCTCGGCAAGGTCCGGGCCGGCGGCCGGTTCGGTTACGCCTCGGTGCTACCCGAAGGTGCCGCGAGAGCGGCGTCTGTCGAGGTCAGCCGCGTCTTTGCGCGGCCCGACGCGTCCAAGCTCCGCGAGTTCGCCGACGACATCCGCGACGGCACGTTCGTTCTGCCGATCAGCCGGCGCATGCCGCTGCGCGACGCCGGCGCCGCCCACGCGCTGTTGGAGAAGGGCGGCGGCGGGAAGATCGTGCTCACTCTGTAACCGGATATGGCGGGCGCGCTCAGCGCCGGCCCGGGTCGGGGTGCGGGTGTTGAGGCGCGGGGTGAGGATGCGGTGCTGGCGGCGGCGCTGCGCGGGGTGGCGGCGCCGCGCGGGGCGGTGGGGCGGCATGCGGCGGTGGTGCCTGACGTTCCGCCGGAGGATGAGCTCCGCCGCCGTGATGTGGTATGTCCCTCGCGGGCGGCTCCGCCTGCTCTCCTCTGGCGACGACGACATGCTGTTCGTGCCCCAGCGCCGCATGCTCGCGCCTCGCCTCGGCGCCCGCCGCGGCTTCCTCATGGGCAGCCTGGACGAACCGCGCATGCTGCGCGCGAGCGGCCTGAACGTTGCGCTGCGCGGCAAAGCGGGCCGCTTCCGTCTGCGCGGCCCGTGCCTGGACGTCTCGCGCCTGCGCCTGCGCGGCGGCCGGGGCGGCAAGCTGCTGCTGCATCCGGGCGCCGCCGACCACGGGGCGGTGCTGCGCGGCAAGCACCGCGGCCGCGGGCATGGCGGCTCGGGCTGGCGGCTGATTTTCGACATATCGGTTCGGCGCTGCTGCGAACCCTGCTTGCCGCACCCGGACGGGCGGGGGCGCAGCAGGGGTGGGTGCGGGCGCGACCGGCCGCGCATAGGGTTGGGGCTGGGCGGACGCGACGCGACCCGCCGCGGGCGGCGGAAAAGCGCCTCCCGGCCCTTGCAAGCCCTGGTTCGGTGTCATCCCACCAAGCTGCGGGACACGTTCCGGGCCGGGCGATGGCCTGGCATCCGCGCCCTGCCGCTGCGCCAGGACCGCTCCCGCCGCGAAGCCGAGGCCGGCGCCGATCGCTGCCGCATAGGCGGTGCGTCGGCCCTGTTCCGCCTGCCAGTATCGGCGGTCGTCGTCCTGATGCGCGTCGTGCCACGCCTGCCAGTCCGCGTCGCGGGCGCGGGCGGCGTTCCATGCCTGTTGCTGCTGGATCACGGCGACACGTCGCTCCCGCCAGTCGGCGGCATAGGCCGCCTGCCGCTGGTCGTATTGTGCCGCCCGGAAGAGCGCGCGGGCGCGATCGAGATAGCGCGCCGCCGCATCGGCCCGCTGCGCGGCATAGACGTCGTCGAGCGGGACACCGTCGGGCGAGTAGATGCCCGCCAGCTCGTCACCGTCATAGGCGTAGCCGCCGTCCGGATCGCTGACATAGAAGGGCTGGGTGGCGCCGGCGTCGTAATAATAGACGCGTTGCCCCTCGGGCAGACGCTCGACGACGCGGTAGCCGCCGTTGTCCGCCCGCCAGATCCAGGGCCGTGTCCCCTGATAGTCGACGGTATAGTCGGGCGGGCTCTCGCCGAACGCCTGGCCCATGGCACAGGCCCGCTCGGCGTAGCGGTATCGGTCGGCGCGGCGGCCGGGCGTCAGGCGGATCGCGCGGGTCGCGCTGGGCAAGGCCATTGCCGGCGGCGCGGCGACGGCGGGAGCCGAGGGCGCGGCCGTGGCGAGCGGCAGGGCCGCGATCGGCGGCGCGGTGACGGGCTGACCGGTGCCGCTCGCCACCTGTTGCGGCGCGGTCGGCGTCCCCTTGTTGCAGCCGGCCAGTGCCAGAGCCGCGAGGCCCACGCCCAGCGTCAGCCGAGCCGTCGTGCCGTGTGTCATGATCGTCTGCCCCATGATGGACTGCGCCTCGAGATGGTCGATCCTTGCTGAACGACTGCCGAACCCGTGTTCGTGATCTCCCGCCGGACGACCGGCGGGAGGTCATCGCCGCCTCACCAGCCGGAGTGGCGCATCCAGCGGATCTGGCGGCTGATGCCGTCGAGACGGCCCTGCACCTGGCCGAGCTGGCCTGGGGTCAGACGGCCTTCGTCTTCCCAATGCATGTGGTGGATCCATTGGCGCACGCCGTTCAGCTCGTGGTTGACGCGGCCCGCCTCGCGGCGATCCAGGCTGCCGTTCGACATGCCTTGGTTCACCCGGTCCTGCAGGAACTGGATGCGCTGATACGGGCTGTCGGGCGCTCCACGCCAGAACGCACCCGGGTTGTACGGGCCGGCCTGGGCGGTCGCTGCACCGGCCGTCATCAGGCTGGTTGCGGCGAGGGCGATTGCAAGAAGTTTCATGACATCCTCCGTTCTATACCATCACGTTCTTGTCGGGATTGCCCGAGAAGAGCGGCTGAAATGACGGCGAAGCTCTGAACTTTTGCGTAACGAGCATTGCAGCCGCCGTTCAGCACAAAGTGTTCGGTTCCAGAGGCAGTCCGGTCGCTGTTATCATGCCGTAGGGCGCGAAGTGAGGTGCTGGAAGCGACGGATTGAAATTGGTATGGCGCTCCGACCCGCTTCGTCGAAGGATGATCGCGAATGAAGAACCTGTCTCTTGCCGTCGCGCTGATCGCCTGCGCGTCCCCTGCCGTCGCACAACAGGCGGCTCCGACTCGCCCGACGGCGGCGGACGCGGCCCGCCTGCTCGCCAATCCCGCGGCTCAGGACCTGATCGCGCAGCAGATCGCGTCGCTCGCGGGCATCGTCCTCGATACGAAGGTCGGGCCGCTCGCCGCGCTCACCGACCCGCGCGACCATGTCCGTCCCGACGACACGTTGCACTCGGTCGAGCAGCGCAGCGATCCCGAGTTCGACCGGCACCTGTACGACGGTTCACGCCACGCCGTCGCCACCGCAGGTGCCGTCGCCGGCGGTGCGGCGATGGAAGCCGCGGAGCTGCGCCGGACGGCCGACCGCCTGCGCGCCGCGCTCGCCCCACTGGTCAAGGCGGCGGGTTCGCTCAACCAGGCTCAATAGTCACCGGCAGCCGGGACTGCTTCCAGGATTACGGTCGATGACCCGGAGCGGCACCGGCCGGGTCCGCGATCCGGCCGCCGCCCTTGACGAGTCCGAGGACGATCAGCCCGGCGACCAGCAGCCCAACGATCGGCAACAGTCCCGCGCGCTGCGATCCGGTCGTCGCGGTCGTCACCTGGACGAGCAGCGGCCCGAGCCACATGGTCGCGGTGCCCGCGATCACGAACAGGCCGAAGAAGACGCCGATCTTGTCGGCCGGCGCGACGCGCGTCAGCATCGTGCGGCGGGAGGAATAGGCGGCCGTCACCGTCACCGCCGCCAGCATCGCGCAGCCGATCAGTGCAAGCTCGGGCGCGGTGCGGAAGATCGGGCCGCTCCAGATCGGCGGATGCGCTGCCGGATCATAGGACCGGTACAGCAGCAGCGACGGCGTGTTGCCGAGCAGGAGCAGGAACGAGACGATCACGCCCGTTATCTCGATCTGAAGCGCGCGCTTGGGCCCGACCCGACCGTCCAGCCAGCCGGCGAGCAGCCCGCCCGCTACCGCGAACACGCACAACACCATGCCGTACACGAGCAGTTCCAGCGTGTGCCAGCCCATCGTGCCCGCCGCATAGACGCCGCTGAACAGCAGGATGCCGGTCAGCCCGTCGGTGAACAGCATCAGCGCGGCAAGATAGGTGAGCGCATCGCGATACCCGCGGGCTTCCATCACCAGCGTCTTCAGGTCTGTCACCGCGAGGCGCAGCGCCCGCGCGAAGCCGATCCCGGTCGCGGCCACGTCCGGCACGCGGAAAAGCAGCGGCAGCGTACCGAGTGCAAGCATGACGGCGGCGATGACCGGCACGATCCGATCCTGCTCGTGCGCGGCCACGTCGAGCCCGAACAGCGGCGCGGTCGGCACCAGCCCCCCTCCGCCCTTGGCGGGCAGCGCGAACGCCCACAGCACGAAGACGAGCGCGGCGACCGACATGAAGTTCCCGAACGCCAGCCCCAGGCCCGACGCCGATCCCGCCCTCGCCATGCCCGCCGCCGGCACCAGCAGTGCGTTGTGCAGCGTCTCGGTATAGGCGAACAGCACGGACAGCGCGGCGAGGATGGCGATGATCGTGCCGATGCCCAATCCCGCTCCGGCGGGCTTGGCCCACCACAAGGCGATCAGCAACGGCAGCATGAGCGCCACCACGCCTGCGAGCCACGGCTTGCGCGCACCCATCCGGTCCACCGCGGCGCCCAGCAGCGGTGCCGTGAGCGCGACGATCCAGCCGGCATATTTGGCGCCGCCCGCCACCGCCGCCTGCCCGTGGACCGGATCGCCGATGACGCTGGTCGCGAGATAGGGAACGAAGATGTAGATGGTGACGAGGATGATGTAGGGATCGCGCCCACCCTGAAACGCGGCCCAGGCCCAGGCGGCACCGCCCAGCCGCGCGGCGACCGGCGACTCGAACGGCGCGATCGGCTGTTCGGTCACGCCGCGTCGGCCGGCGAGAGGAGCCAGGCCAGCGCTTCTGTCTCTTCGGTGAACAGCCGCTGGTTAGGGACGGCGATGCGTTCCATCTGACGCTTGAGCAGTGCGCTCGACACCAGGCTGGCGAGGCGGCGCGGCGCGGCGAGCCCGTGCGCCTCGATCCGGTCGCGCCAGGCCGCCACGACTTCTTGCGATTGCGGGCCGCCGGCGCGGGCGTCGACCAGCGCGAGGATCTCGTCGACAGGGCAGCCCAACGTCGCCATCTTCGTTCCCGCCTCGATCACCGCGTGCCGATAGGCTTCGACCGTCTCGACGGTCCAATGGCCCTGCATCGTGATCCGCATGAGCCGCTTGTTGGGTTCGATCGTGATCTGGAACGGTTCAGTGCTCACTCCCGCTCTCCGCTGCAGCGCCGCCGAGTACTGCCTGTACCAGCCCCGCCGCCTTTGCATAGGGCGCGTAGAAGGCGTCGATGTGGTCGCCCTGGCCGCGCACCACTACGCCGCGCTGGTTGGAGAACTCGCGGAAGCCCTCGATGCCGTGGTGGCGACCCATGCCGCTCATGCCCGAGCCGCCGAACCCCATCGAGGGCAAGGCGCTCTGCACCGCGCAGGCGTTCACCGCCGCGCCGCCCGAGGTCGTCGCGACGAGCACCCCGTTGGTCACGGCCGGATCGTCGCCGAAGACGTAGAGGCCGAGCGGACGCTCGCCCGCGTTGATGCGGCCGATCGCGGCGTCGAGATCGTCATAGGGGACGACCGGCAGGATCGGCCCGAAAATCTCCTCCTGCATCAGGCGCAGATCGGAGGCGGGGTCGACCACCAGCGAGATCGGCATCCGCCGGGTCGTGCGATCGACCTCGTCATCGTCCTGCAGCGTCACGATGCGGCTCTGCCGGTCGCGCGCCTCGTGCAGCATGGTCTCGACGCGGTCGAGATGACGGGTCGAGATCATGCCGGTGCATTCGTCGCCATGCGAATAGTCGGGCGCGGCCCTCGCCATGAACGCCTTGGCCTCGTCGACGAACGTCTCCAGCTCGGCGCGCGGCACAAGCGCATAGTCGACCGACACGCACATCTGGCCATTCTTGATGATCTTGGTGCCGATCACCGACTCCACATTGGCCGTGGTCACCGAGCCCGGAGTCAGGATCGCCGGGCATTTGCCGCCCAGTTCCAGCGTCACCGGCGTCAGATTGGCGGCGGCCGCCTGCATCACCTGCCGGCCGACGTTCGGGCTGCCGGTGTACAGCAGATGGTCCCAGGCGACCGACGAGAAGGCGCGCGCGAGGTCGAGCCCGCCCACCGCCACCGTCACCAGGTCGGGATCGAAGGTGGCGGCGATCATCTCGGCGAGCAGGTCGGCGCAGGCGGGCGTGTACTCCGACGGCTTGACGATCCCCCGGTTGCCCGCCGCCAGCATCTCGACCATCGGGCCGACGGAAAGGTCGAACGGGAAGTTCCAGGGGACGATGTTGCCGATCACGCCCTTGGGCTGATATTGGACGTGCGCGGTCGCGGTGCCGAACAGCGCGGCGTCCATGTCGCGCGGATCGGGGCGCATCCACGCCTCGAGATGCTCCATCACATATTGCGCGCGCCCGACCACGCCGAGCGTCTCGATCAGGTCGGAGGCAGGTGCCGGATGCGCGCCGAAGTCCGCCGCCATCGCGGCGGCGATCCGCTCGCGGTTCGCCAGCATCATCCCGATCAGCGCGCCGAGCCGCTCGTGCCGCTTGGCGAGGCTCGGGTCGCGGTCGGCCGCGAACGCCGCGCGCTGGGCCGCGAAGGCGGCGTGCAGCCGGGCGATCTCGTCGTCGTCGGCGGACGCGATCGGCTGGACGGGGGCGGCTTCCAAAATCGACATCGTGGCAGTTCCTTGCTTGTGTCCGGATCGCGACCGCGACGTTATTCGGCCATCATCGCCATCAGCGCCGTGCGCTCCTCCCGGACCGCCTCCGGCTCGTTCACCACGCGCGCGTGGAAGGCGCGGAGTTCCTCGGGCACGTACCAGTGGAGCACGTCGGCGGAATAAGCCTTCCAAACCGTCTCGGCGACCTCCAGCGGTTTGACCAGCCGCCACTCGCCCTCCGCCGGCGCCATCGCGCGCATCCGGTCGGACAGGAGCGGCGTGTCGATCAGTCCCGGTAGCAGATCGGCTGCGCGCACGCCGAAGCGCTTGAGCTCGATCGACAGCGCTTCGGTCAGCCCGCGCACCGCGTGCTTGGTCGCGGAATAGACGCCGATCCCGGCCGTGCCGAAGATCGCCGACGACGACGACGTGATGAGGTTGAGCGAGCCGGGCGTGGCGCGCAGGAGCGGGATGGCGGCACGCACGCCGATCAGGACGCCGATCAGGTTGACGTTGATGATCTGCAGCGCCTGCTCCCACGGCTGCTCGTCGATCAGGCCGCCCATGCCGATGCCGGCGTTGCCGAACATCAGGTCGAGCGTGCCGCCGGTCGCGGCGCCGAACTCGGCCATGACCTTCCCGAACGCGTCGACGTCGGTCACGTCGAGCGTGGCGAACACGCCGTTGGCCGCGCCGATCTCCTTCTCCAGCGCGGCGAGGCCGGCCGCGTTGACGTCGTGCGCACCGACGAACCAGCCGCGGCCTGCGAACAGCAGCGCGGTCTCGCGGCCGATCCCCGATGCCGCACCGGTGATGAAGATCGACTTGCGGCCCTCGGCGCCGCTCACGACACCGCCTCCGCGGTCGCGCGGGCATGCGCGCCATCGAGCTCCATGCCGGCGAAGTCGCCCTCCTGGCGCCACTGCCGCAGCAGATCGGCGAAGGCCAGCGGCCCGGCGGCAAACGTGCCGACGGTCGCCCCGGCCGCCGACGCACGACCCTCATTGTTGTAGAAGCCCGGCGTGCATTCCGCCAGGATCTTGCCCCGTGCGGCCATCCCTGCGACGATCGCGCTCACCCAGTCCTTCTCCGCCGCCTCGGTCGGCTCGACCGCCCCGATGCCCTTGGCAAGGCATTGCTCGACGATGTGAGCGATGTGCGCGGCCTGCTCGCTGATCATGTGGGGGAAGTTGGGCGACATGCCGGCCTGCACCTGACTGATCACGAAGGCGTTGGGGAAACTGCGGGTGTGGAGACCGTGCAGCGTCGATGTCCCCTTTTCCCATTTTCGATTGAGCGAGAGGCCGCCGACGCCGGTGATGGTCATCCCGCCCGACCGCTTCGCATAGCTCGAATCGGTGTCGAACCCGGTCGCGAAGATCAGACAGTCGAGCGGGTACAGCGTGCCGTCCACGATCGCGCCTTCGGGCGTGATCTGCTGAACGCCGGCGCGGCCGGTCTGCACCAGCGTGACGTTGGGCTCGTTGAACGCCTGCAGGTAGAGGTCGGAAAAGCAGGGGCGCTTGCAATAGACGCTGTACCACGGCTTCAGCGCCTCGGCGGTCGCAGGGTCGGTGACGATCGCATCGACCCTGTCGCGCGTCATCTGCATCTTCTCGAAATCGGCAAGATCGTGGAGCGCGGCATAATCGGCGCCAGGCCCGTGCTCGACGACCTTCTGACGCATCGCGCGGGCAAGCACGGTCCAGCCGTCGTGCACCAGATCGGTGGGGGGCAACGCCTGCGTGAACTGCGCGGAGAAGTTCTCCATCCGCTCCTTCTGCCAGCCGGGCGGCAGGCTCGCCCACCAGGCCGGGTCGGTACGGCTGTTGTCGCGCGCGTCGACGCCCGACGGCGTCCGCTGGAACACGGTCAGATGCGCCGCATCGCGGGCCAGCGGGGGCACGCACTGGACGGCCGTCGCGCCGGTCCCGATGATCCCGACGCGCTTGTCGGCCAGTTTCGCCATCGGCTCGGTCGCGCTGCCGCCGGTGTAGCCGTAATCCCAGCGGCTGGTGTGGAAGCTGTGCCCGGCGAACGTGTCGATACCCGGGATGTCGGGCAGCTTGGGACGATTCAACGGCCCGGTGGTCAGCACCACGAAGCGCGCACGAACGACATCGCCCTTGTCGGTCCGCACGGTCCAGCGCGCCGCCGCGCCGTCCCAATCGAGTGACGTGACCTGCGTGGAGAACAATGCCCTGGGATAGAGGTCATAGGTCTCGGCGATGCGGACGGCGTGCTGGCGGATCTCCTCCGCCTTGGAGTAACGCTCCACCGGCATGTAACCGGTCTCTTCCAGGAGCGGAAAGTAGATATAGGACTCGATGTCGCACGCCGCGCCCGGATAGCGGTTCCAATACCAGGTGCCGCCAAAGTCACTTCCTGACTCGGCGATCCTGAAACGGTCGACCCCCGCCTCGCGCAACCGGGCGGCGGTCAGCAACCCACCAAAACCGCCGCCCACGACGAATACGTCGCTGTCCTCCACGATCGGCTCGCGCGTCGGCGCGGTGCCGTAGGGGTCATCCAGAAGATGACCGAACCCCGTTTCCGGATCGCGATACCGGCGTTCGGTCGCATCGGTCGCGAGACGCTTGTCGCGCTCCGCGCGATAGCGTTCGCGCAACGCCACGACGTCGAGGGTCGGGGTGGAGTCGGTGGACATTGAAAGCTCCTTGATCGGGGCGCGTCGCGTCAGAACCGCTTGGTGAACGTCACGCCATAGGTCCGCGGATCGTTCAGGAAGCCGGAATAGCTCCCCGTCTGCGCCACGGTCGGGAAGGCGAAGTTGATCTGATTGTTCTTGGTCAGGTTGCGCACGAAGAACAGCAGTTCCACCTTCTGCGGGATCAGCGAAAAGCCGAGGCTCGCGTTGACGTTCCTGACCCCATAGGTCGAGATGTTTGCCGGGACGACTTCGGTCAGCTGCGTATTGCTCTGGTAATCATATTCGCCGCGCAGGAACGCGCCGACGCTCTCGCCGAAATTGTGGTTGATCGTTGCGGATGCCGATACGGTCCACTTCGGGATCAGCGCGGGCCGCGTTCCGGAGAGGTCTCGGAACAAGGGGGCGACGCCGGTCGCAGGATTAACCGCGCAGCGCGGGTCGAACGTCACGCACGGTGCGCCCACGAACGAGTCGTAGCGCGGGTCAAGATACGTGGCGCCGCCGGTCAGCGACAGCCAGGCGATCGGTCGATAGGCCGCATCGACCTCCACGCCCTTCACCGTCTCCTGGCCTGCGTTCACCAGCGCATAGCCGGTGCCGACATACGCATTGTCCTGGAAGCCCTTGATCGTCTGCTTGAAGACCGCAACGTTCAGGTAGCCGCCGCGGAACGCCGACTTCGCACCGGCCTCGTACAGCGTCACGTTCTCGGGATTGACGGAACGACCGACCCCATTGGCGTCGGGCGCGCGCGCATCGGTCGACAGGTTGAACGCACCGGCCTTCCAGCCCGTGGAATAGCTGACGTACAGATTGACCGGCCCGGCCTCATAGTTCGCGCGGGCGAGATAGGTCACCTTGCTGCCCTTGAGGATGCCCGACTCGTTGGCGTTGGGATAGTTGACCGGGCCATGCGTGGGTGCATCGCCATAGAAGAACTGGAGTGGGGCAAGCGCGCCGTACAGGTTCGCCGGCAGACCCAGCGCGGTGAACTGGGGTATGTTCTGAAGGTTGAGCGCCGAGAACGGATCGGTCAGCTGGACGTTGGCGGTCGATGCCTTGCGATCGTTCAGATAGGCAAGGCCGCCCGTGATCGTCAGGTGCCGGATGGGATGGATGTCACCCTGACCGAAGAAGGAGAAGGAGTCCTGCGATTGCGTGTAGGGCGCATACACCGCCTGGCCGGGCTGGAAATAGGTCGCGCCGGGACGGATCGACGGCGTGACCAGGCTCTGCAAAAACTCCAGCGCATAGATGTTGGAGCGACCCGTGAGCGCGGCGATTGCCGGGGCCGGAAGTGCCTTGGAGAGCGCCTGCACGAGTGCCGTGTCCGGCCCGCTCAAGCCGTCGGCAAAGGCGCGGATCTGGCTGCCGAAGTTGATGGTGCTGTTGTAGTTGAGATTCTCGTGATCGTAGAACCCGCCGATCAGCCAGGTGAAGAAGCCCTTGCCGGTGGAGGTCAGGCGCACCTCCTGCGTGAAGGTCTTGGTATGCGTGTTGTCGACGCGGCTCGACAGGTCGGCGCCCGTGAAGTCGACGTCGCCCGTCTCGTCGTCGCGCTGATCGCGATAGGCGGTGATCGACGTGAACCTGGCGAACGACAGGTCGTAGTCGATCTGGCCGGAGATGCCCTTGCCGACGATGTGATTGGTCGGGTCGACGTTGGTCGCGACGTTGCGGTTGAACTTGTTCGCCGGATCGGCGACGGTGGCGCCGAGGCCGAACGGCGCAGGTGCGGCGATGAACTGCGTCGCGGGACCGTTGAGCAGCGATACGGCGCCGCAGCACTTCTCGTCGATCTCGTTGATGTCGGCGATGATGCGGACGGAGAGCCGGTCGATCGGCTTCCACAGGACGTCGACGCGGCCGGATACGCGGTTGCGGTCGTTGTCCTTCTGGCCGGTCACGACGTTCTTCAGGAAGCCGTCGCGCTCGTCGACGTTGCCCGACAGCCGGATCGCCAGCGTGTCGGACAGCGGACCGGTCGCGGTCGCCTTGGCGATGAGCTGGCCGTAATTGCCGACGGTCAGGTCCAGCCGGCCACCGGGATCGAACTGCGGCAGCTTGGTGACGATGTTGATCGCGCCCGCCGACACGTTCTTGCCGAACAGCGTGGACTGCGGCCCCCGCAGAACCTCGACCCGCTCGATCTCCGGCAGGTCGTTGAGCGAGGCTGCGCTGCGCGACCGGTACACGCCGTCGATGAAGACGCCGACCGACCCCTCGATGCCGACGTTGCCCGCGCCGTTGCCGAAACCGCGGATGTAGAAGTTGGTGGCGCCGACCGTGTTGCCCTGGGTGACCTTGAGCGACGGGACGACCGACTGGAGGTCGACGAGGTCGCGGATCTGCGCGCGCTGGATCGTCTGCTCGCTGGTCACCGCAACGGACAGAGGCACGTCCTGGAGCGTCTGCTCGCGCTTGTTGGCGGTGACGATGATGTCGTCGGTGGTCTGCTGCGCATCCGCGGCCGCCTTCGCGGGCGTGGGGTTGGCGACGGCGCTGCTGTCGCGATCGTTGATCGACTGCGAGCTGGGTGCAGTCGTCGTCGGCGGCGCGGTCTGCGCCGACACCGACGTGCTGACGGCCAGCGCCAGCAACGAAACGCTCACCAAACCGGTCTTGCCCATCATGAACTCTCCTTGTGCGCGCGCCGAGTGGTCCGTCGCTTCGCGTGCAGTGCTCATCGCACGCAAGAAAACCGAACTCAACCTAGAATTGTTGGAAGCTGTCGTTATTGTCGGTCGCAGGCCCGTGGTCAGAGAGGCTCGAGAGGAACGCGAATGACAGTGCCGGACCGCGCATCCGCCGTGCGAGCGGCGCCCGATCCCAAGCCGCGCGCCCGCGGCCGCAAGTCGGCGGACAAGCGGCTCGCGATCATGCGGGCGGCGATCGAGATCATCAACGCCAAGAGCTTCGCGCTGGCGACGATGACCGAGATCGCGGCGAGCCTCGATCTGCGGGACGCGACGCTTTACTACTATTTTCCGAACAAGCAGGCGCTTGTCTACGACTGCCATGTGGCCTCGCTCGCGCGCTTCGAGCGCTTGCTGGCGCAGGCGGACGAGGCAGGCGGCAGCGGCATCGACAAGCTGCGACGGTTCCTCCTGATGTTCCTGGAGGACTCGCAGATCAACGGCCAGCAACTGTACCTCGGCGATTATTCTTACCTCGAAGAAGCCCAGCGCGAGCGGATCGCCGGCTGGGCGGAGCGGCTGAAGAACGGACTGCGGGGCTTCATCGAGGAGGGCATGGTTGACGGCAGCGTCGTGCAATCCGAGCCCGAACTGGTGGTGCAACTGATGCTGGGCACGTTGATCTGGCTGGCGAAATGGGCGCCGGAAGTCAGGAGCCTGACCGTGCCGCGGCTGGCGGGAGCGATCGAGGCCTTTGCGTTTCACGGGCTGGAAAGCCGCAGCATCTGACCGGACGGGAAGCGGCGCCATCGGTGCGGGACGTTTCGCGCCCGGCAGTGATCGACGTCGCAGGATCACCAGAAGCGCGCGCTAAGCTGAGGAAGGACGGCCGCTGCCAGCACAAGAAACCCGTGAAATGCGTTATCCGACCGTCCTCGGCGACCCGCGCGTAGCTCTGCGCGGCAAGGCAGGCGGCAACCCGCAGGCGCGTTACGCTGCCTTCGGCTTCATGGGAAGCTGAAGGTAGGAGGCGTACTGCCCGCCGGTATGGATGACGTGCCGGGCCGTGTTCGCATTGGGCACGTTGTCGGTCCCCGGCATGACGCCGCCGAGTAGATGCTGCCCGCTCAGGATCAGCCGCAGCTGTTCGCCGGGATGCAGCGCGAGGCCCATGGGGAACAGGTCGATGTCCAGGCAGGCGACCTCTCCGGGCGCGAGCTTCTCGACCTTGGCGAACCGGTGGACCGGGATCGCGTCGGTCGACTCCGCCTCGTCCAGCGCCCGCATCGATGCCCGCAGCCGGCCGTTCACGCCCTTGTACTTGAGGATCGCCGCGCCGTTCCGCGTCACCGCGTCCATCTGCGGACCCTTGTTGGGAACGTTGAACTGTTCGAGCGCCTCGCCATCCGCGTTCAGCTTCTGGAGCAGGGCGAAGACGTCCAGATCGTCGCCGCCGTTCGCCTCGACGAAGAGCCGGAGCTTGGGATAGCCGACGAACTCCGCCCCCTCATCGAAGCGGATCGTGAAACTCGCGGACCCGTCTGCCGATGCGCCGTCATAGGTCGCCGACGCTGCGGCGGTCGGCGCCTGCGTTCCCAGCGATCCGGGACCCGCGTCGAGATAGTATTTCTCCAGCGTGACGTCGGCCGGCGGGAAGTGGGATGCCGTCTCGTTGACGCGATCCCCGCCTTCGAGGTCGAGCACTGCGTAGCGGACCCGCGGCGTCTCGCGCCAGCCGTTGTCGATGCCCTTGAGGTAGAAGTCGAAGAAGCGGAGCAGGTCGCTGAGGTGCTCCTCCTCGTAATAGTCCGGCCATTCCATCGTGTTGTGGATGCGCAGCCATTTGTCCGCCGAGGCGATCCTGCGCCAGCCGCGGAACGTTCCGGGTGTGTGGATCGAGTTCGAATAGCTCGCCACGACATAGGCCGGCACGGTGATCTTCTCGAACGCCGGGGTCTTGGTCTGCCAGAACTCGTCCATCAGCGGGTGACGTTCGGCCTCCGCGACCAGGTCTTCACGCTGGTTCTGGCCGACGAAGCTCCGCTCCAGCGTCTTGGGGAACGGGAAGTCGGGAATGCCACCGCGCATCACGAGGTCACGGTAGATGTCGCTCATGCCCTCCCATGGCGCGATCGCGGCGAGGTGAGGGGGTTGCTCGGCGGCGGCGAACCATTGCGCGATCGCCAGATAGGAGTTGCCCGACGTCGCGACCTTGCCGCTGCACCAGTCCTGCCCGGCGAGCCACTCGATCACATCGTGGCAATCCTCGCCTTCCTGGCGGCTCCACACGCGGAGGTCGCCTTCGGAACGGAAGGAGCCACGCGGGTCCGGGTTGCAGACCGCATAGCCGTGGGCGCACCAGAACGCCGGATCGGGGCCCTCGAACCGCATCAATCCCGACACCGTGCGCGTGTCCATGCCCAGCATCTGGAAGATGCGGACGTACAGCGGCGCATTGCCCCGGCTCTTGCCGTAGGGGCTCCAGCCGACGATCACGGGCGCCTTGTCGACGCCGACCGGGCGGAACACGTCCGCATAGATCGTCACGCCGTCACGCAAGGTGATCGCCACGTCCTTGTCGAGGATGATCTCGACAGGCAGCGGCATGAACTTCTCTTCCACCTGGAAGCCGGCGGGAAGCGTGCGCGTGCCCGGGTCGAAGGCGCTGAAATGCCCCTGGTCGCTGTCCTGATCCAGCGGATAGGCGGGTGCGAGCACTGGTTCGATGTCGAGCATGCTTGTTCCTCTTGAAAGTTCCGAGCGGGCGGGCGCCGCGCAGGTCCATGAGACCGAAGCGCTAGACGAGGCCCAGTGCCTTGATGTCCGACATCTTGCGGTCCACGGCCACCTCTCGCTTTTCTTGAACCCGATGTTCGCGAAAGACACCTGGTCTCTTAATGAGCGCGTATCACCGGCGTTGTGCCCGCGCAAGTCAGCTGTCGCGGCGGTTGAAGGTCAGGCTGTGGGACGACCGTTTTTCTTGTCTGGCCTCAGCCGCCATGACCCAAGCCTTGACGGCAGTCACCTGGTCACCTAGCCGGTCGTGGCCGCGTACGACGCACCTAGAAGGTCGTGGCCGCGCACGACGGTGGGGAGAGTGGATGCGAGAGCGATCGAGCGATCCGAAGCCGGCCTCGGCCGCGCTCCATTACCGCGGCCTGTGCGACTGGCGGACGGCGTATCGGCCGCGAGAGGCTCCGCCGCCACCGCCCAGCGCTTTCGCCGCAGCGGCGCCTGGTGCGCCCCCGTCGCGGCGTCGCTGACAACCGGATCACAAGGAAGAACCCATGCTCCTCAAAGGTGTATTCGCAGGACCCGTCGTCGGCCTCAGATATCAGACGCCAAGCTGTTCCGGCGTCACCGATGACAAAGGACAGTTCAGCTACAGGGCAGGGGAGAGGATCGCCTTTCTCGTCGGTGACGTGCCGGTCGGCCACACGATGGGCGCGGAGCGGGTCAACATGGCCCAGCTCGTCAGCCGCGTGGACGGCAACATCCAGAAGCTGCTCGATCCTGGTCTGACCAACGTCGCCCGCTTCCTGTGCAGCCTGGATCGCGACGGTGATCTGGACGGCGGCATCGAGATCGCGCCCGAGGTCCACGCCATCGTCGGCTCGCGGCCGATCAACTTCCGGAGGGACGTCTCGTTCGCCGGTGTCTACGCGGATCACGTCGGGGATTTCGAGCGGGATCCGCTCATCCTGAAGGTCCTGGCGGATCTCGACCAGGACGGAGCGTTCACGGGCAATAAGCCGCGGCGGCTGTGCTCCGCCGCGACGGCCCGCAACGAAGTCCGCCGCAACATCCTGGGCATCCGCCGTTTCCGGGACGTCAAGGTCCCGCTGCAGAACGGCTCCTACGTCTATGCGGACGTGTTCCGGCCCGACCGAAACGGCCAGTTCCCCGTGGTCATGAGCTGCGGCGTCTACGGCCGGGCGTTCCACCACCATACCGTCTGCAACGATGCCGATTTCGAACGGCATGAGGAGGAAGAGGAACGCTATTTCCAGGGCAATCCCGAAGGCTTGATCTTCGAGAATCACGAAAGCGTCAACACGGCGGACTGGGTGCCCCACGACTATGTGGTCGTCCGCGTCGACGGGCCGGGAACGGGCAAGAACCCGGGCAAGCTCGCGGTCTGGGGCCATTCGACCGCCGAGGCGTATCGCGACGCTATCGACTGGGCCGGCGTGCAGTCCTGGTGCAACGGCAACGTCGGCCTCTGGGGCCTGTCCTATCTGGCGATGACCCAGCATCAGGCCGCCAGCCTGAAGCCCGCGCATCTCAAGGCGCTGATCGCGATCGGCACCGACGTCGATATGTACGAGGAGGTCGTCTACACGGGCGGCATCCTCAACGAGGAGTTCTTTCCCTTCTGGTTCAAGGCGGGCGCGGCACGGGCGGTGTGCGGGGAACCCGACGCGGTGGACTTCATGTCGATCGTGCGGAACGCGCCGTTCAAGGACTCCAATCCCGCCGCGGTCTTCGGCCCGACATCGGAGGTCTTCATGAGCCCTGACATGAGCGGCGTCGACCTGCCGCTGTGGACCGTCGCGGTGACGGCCCATCCGTCGCATCTCCACCAGCTCGGCAGCAGCGAAGCCTATCTGACGACCAATACCACGAACAAGAAGATCGACTTCTGGGAAGATTGGTTCACCAAATCCTATTCGGCCCAATCGGTTGCGGAGCATCGCGCCTTCTTCGATCATTGGCTCAAGGGCATCGACAACGGAATCATGAGCAGTCCGCCGGTGCGGCTCGAGATCCGTGCGGGCAATGGGTCATATTACCTCCAGGAGGAGAACGAATGGCCCGTCGCGCGGACGCGCTACACCAGATGGTACCTCGATGCGTCGCCCTCCGACTGGAGCGGTGACCCATGGCGTGACGACTTCTACCGGCTATCGCCGGACGAACCCGGCGCGGCGCGACAGGTCGACTATCCCGCCGAAGTCGCGGCGGAGATCCGCACCGGTCCTCCGGCGGCGCTGCTCCCCGTCGAAGCGGGAGCGACCGCGCTCCACTGGCGGACCGGCATCTCGTTCATCAGCGATCCGATGCCGCAAGACATGGTGCTTGCCGGGTACAGCAAAGCCCGACTATGGGTGTCATCGACCAGCCGCGACATGGACCTGTTCCTGTCGCTGCGCATCCTGGACGAGCATGATCGCGAGGTCGATTACGTCGGCCCGGCCACGTTGGGATTTCCCACCAGACAATATCCGTTGGCGAAGGGTTGGCTCAAGGTGTCGCACCGCAAGATCGACCCCGTCCGCTCGACCGACTACACCGTCAAGCACACGCATCTGCAGGCCGACTATGCGCCGCTTGCGGCGGACGAGGTCGTGCCGGTCGAGGTGGAGATCATCCCGACCGCGGCGATGATCCGGAAGGGGCATCGCATCCGCCTCGATGTGCAGCCGTTCGACGGCTACGCGCATGGCGCGCGTCACCAGTGCGACCCGAGCTATCACGACGGCGCGCGCAACACGATCTATACGGGCCCGGACCGCTTGAGCTGGGTGCAGTTGCCGATCGTGCCGGCACGATCGGTGTGAGGCGTCGCTGCGCATGACGACGGGGACCGACCTTCCAGACGTCGTCTGCGGCGAAGCCGACGGCGTCGCCACAATCGTTATCGATCGTCCAAGCCGTCGCAACGCGTTGGCGATCGCGACCTGGCATGCCCTCCGCGCCGCCGTCGTCGCCGCGGACGCCGATCCGCGGACACGCGTCATCCTGGTGCGGGGAGCGGCCGGGACGTTCGGGGCAGGAAACGATCTCGACGAGTTCGCCGGCTTGTGCGGCGATCCCGAAGGTGCGTTGGCGTTCGGCTTTGCCATGGCGACGGCGATGCAGGCGATCGAGACCGCGTCGAAGCCCGTCATCATGGCCATCCAGGGCTCCTGCTACGGCGCCTCGGTCGCGTTGGCGCTGGCGGGTGACCTCCGGTTCGCGGCCGACGATGCGAGCTTCGCCATCACACCCGCCAAGCTCGGCGCGCTCTATCTGCGCAGCGACCTGCATCGCCTGGTCGCGGCCGTCGGCGCGGGGCATGCGAAGCGCCTGATCTACTCGGCGCAGGCGATCGATGCCGCCCGGGCGGAGCGGATCGGCCTGATCGACGAGGTGTTGGCTGCCGACCGCTTCGAGGAGGAACTAGGCGTGTTCCTGCAGCACGTGCTGCGCGGGTCGACGTACACCGTGCGGCGGAGCAAGGAGATGCTGTCGACGGTCGGCGCCGGTCTGGCTCCCCCCGAAGACGAGGAAAGCCTCGCCAGCTTCGTCGCGGCCACGCAAGGCGAGGACTTCCGCGAGGGCGTGGACGCGTTCCTGGGCAAGCGGGCACCCCGGTTCGCGCGCGCCGGATGATCGGTCCGGTGTCCGTCAGGCCGCGTCGGCCTCCGGTTCGGTCGCGATCCGCAGCGTCCGGCTGTCCGCCGCGCTCATGCCCAGGATGCGAAGCTGATATTCGGCGGCGCGGGCGGAGACGTCTGGTCCGCCGCCGGCCAGCCGCGCGCTGACACCGGCGCGCAGGATCGCGAGGTGCGCATCGATGACGAACTCGTCGAACGGCTCGTCGAATCGTCCCTGCTCTATGCCGAGCGCGACATCGAGGCGCATGTAGCGCGCGATCTCCTCCTTGATCGCTTCGAACTCGGTGAAGGCAGCCACCAGCAGCCGGCCCCAGATCGGCTCTGCGGCGGCGATCTCGATGAACTGCTGGGTCCCGAAGGCCACGCGCGCGGCCCCGTCCTGCAGCGACAGCCGCGCGCTGCTCATCTCGTCGTTCATGGCGAGCGTGACCGCGCGGCAGACCGCCGCGACGATCTCCGCCTTGTCGCGGAAGTAGAGATAAAAGGTCCCGTTCGCGAGTTCCGCCGTTGCCGCGATCTCGCTGACCGACGTCGCGTTGATGCCGCGCTCGGACATGAGCTTCAGCGCCGCCGCCGTCAGCCGCGCCCGCGTCCGCGCCCGCTTTCCGTCAGCCTTCGGGGCGGTCGTTCTTCTCGCCATCGCCGCCGATTAGCCAAGCGGTCGCGCGGCGGCAATTGTTGACCCATCTGTGATGGTGAGATACCTCTCAGTTTGAATAACGCTCTGGCCGAGGCGAGGGGAGGGGACGCAATGGTAACGCACGTCGTGATCTTCTCCTGGCGCGAGGGTGCCGCGCCTGAGGACGTCGCGCGGTTGCGGGATGGGCTCGACCGGCTGGCATCCGACCTGACCGATCTCGGCACGATCCGGCATGGCGCCGACCTGCGTTTTCGCCACGGCAATGGCGACTACGCGCTGGTGGCGACCTTTGCGGATCGCGCCGGATGGGACGCCTACCAGGCGGACCCGCGGCACAAGGCGCTCGTGCGCGATCTCGTGGCGCCGATCCAGGCGAGCCGCCTGACGATCCAGTTCTGACCGGAGCCGCCCAGCATGAGCCAGTCCACCCAGCCGGCCAATGGCAACGTCTTCGCGCTGTTCGAGGCGGCCGCCTCGGCGCGCGCGGTCGTCTGGCTTCAGCGGACCGGAGTAGAGCGCGGGGAGCGAGCGCTGGTGCAGGTCCACAAGTCGCCCGCCGCCGTGATCCAAGACCTGCCGTCGGCGAGCGTGTTCATGGGGACCCCCACCTTCTGCACCTGCCTGCTGGCCGAGGAGATTTCATGATCGACCGCTTGCCTCTGTCTGGAATGCGCGTGCTCGATCTCAGCCGCGCGCTTTCGGGTCCGTTCTGCTCGATGATCCTCGGCGACCTGGGCGCCGATGTCATCAAGGTCGAGGCGCTTCCCGGGGGTGACATGATCCGGACCTGGGGACCGTTCCAGGAAGATGAAAGTGCCTATTATTTGTCCGCCAATCGCAACAAGCGTGGCATGGCGCTCGATTTCAGATCGCCCGAAGGGCGTGATCTGCTCAGCAAGATGGCCTCGCAATCGGACGTGCTGGTCGAGAATTTCAAGCCCGGTACCATGGCCGCGATGGGATTGGATCCCGATGCCCTGCGCGCCGCCAACCCCGCCCTCATCGTCGCCAGCATCAGCGGCTTCGGAAGCGGCGGCCCCTTGGGCGATCAGCCTGGCTTCGACCAGATCGCGCAAGGCTATTCGGGGTTCATGAGCTTTACCGGGACGCCGGAGACGGGGCCGACCCGCGTCGGCGTCGCCATTGGCGACATGACGTCGGGCATGTGGCTGGCGATCGGCATCCTCGGCGCCTGGATCGAGCGGCAGGCGTCCGGCCGTGGCCAAGTGGTCGAGACGTCGTTGCTGGCCAGCTTGGTCGGCCTGCTCAGCGTCCAGGGACAGCGCTACCTCAGCCTGGGCCAGGTCGCCGAGCCCACCGGCAACGTGCATCCGGTGATCGCGCCCTATGGTGCTTTTCGAGCGCAGGACGGCGACCTCAATATCGGCGCCGCAACGCAGGACATGTGGCTTCGGCTATGCGACGTGATCGGGCAGCCCGAGCTGCGTACCGACGACCGGTTTCTGAACAACGCCCTGCGCATGAAAAATCGTGACGTCCTGCGCGATCTCATCGACGGCGCGCTGGCAACCAACACAAAGTCGTACTGGTCCGAGCAGCTGGTCGCCGTCGGCATACCGGCAGGCCCGATCAACTCGGTTGCGGAGGCGCTCGACAATGATCAGGTGCGGCATCTCGGCCTGGTGGAAACCGTTGACCACCCGACCTTGGGGAAACTCCGCCAAGTCGCCATCCCGCTGGCAAAGCCGCACTCGACGAATGCATGGGTCCGGCGCGCGCCGCCGGTATTGGGCCAGCATACCCACGAGATCCTGCGCGAGTTGAACATCGCGGAAGCCGACATCGACCAATTGATGGCGGCCAAGGTCACCTTCCAGGCACCCGATCCAGTCGGCTGTTTGCCAGAGGCGGCTACGTAGAGATGGATGGCTAAGGCGCAGAAGACCGATTTGCGTAATCAGCATGAGGACAATTTCGCCGCCGATCCCCAGTGACGGCCGCGGCAACCGGAGATCGACGATGCAGTTGCCGACACCCGTCTACAAGCCGGCGTTCAACGTCACCCGCGCCAGTCACGTGGTGTCCCGGGTCAGCGACCTGGAGGCGAGCCGCGCCTTCTATTGCGACACGTTGGGCCTGGTCGTGAGCGACGAAGATTCGCAAACGCTCTGGCTGCGCGGCCTGGAGGAGGCGTGTCACCACAGCGTCGTCCTCAAGAAGGGCGAGCCGGCGGCGGAGCGGGTCGGCATGCGGGTGCTCACGGAAGAGGATCTGGACCTGCTCCAGGCGCATTTCGCGGCCGCTGGGTTCCCGACCGAGTGGGTGGAGGTCCCCCATCAGGGCCGCACGCTGCAGACGACCGATCCGGCGGGAACGCCGCTGGAGTTCTGTGCGACCATGGAGACGCGGCCCCGCCTTTTCTCCGACGTGGCGCGCTACCGCGGCGCCTGCGCGATGCGCCTCGACCATTTCCAGATCGTCACGCGCAAAGTCCGCGAGAGCCTGGATTTCTACAACGCGATCGGCTTCCGCCTGTCCGAATATGTCGTCGCCGGCGACAATCTCGAGATGATCTTCCTGCAGCGCAAGGGCAACCCGCACGACATCGTGTTCGCGAACAGCGAGGGGCCGAGGCTCCATCATTTCGCGCTCCAGGTGCCGGAGTCGCACTATCTGATGCACGTGTGCGACCTGCTCGTCGGGCAGGATCGCGAGGGCCAGATCGAGTTCGGTCCCGCGCGCCACTTCAGCCCGGGCCTCGCCCGCTTCCTCTACCTGCGCGATCCCGATGGCCATCGCGTCGAGCTGTTCCCGAGCCACTACCATACCGTCGACATCGAGGACGAGCCGCTGAAATGGGAGGTCCCCGCCTTCAAGATCGGCGGCTGGATCGCGCCGCCCGAGCGCTGGTGGAACGACACCACCGCGTTCGCCGACACCGCGACCGCGTTCGCCGACGCTGCAATCTGACCGCCAGGAACCACCATGCGAATCATCACCTTCTCGACAGACCATGGCATCCAGCATGGCGTTCGCGCCGGCGACCATATCCAGGTCTATCCGACCGCCACCTCCGCCGTCGATCTCGCGATGAACCCCCGCGCCCATGCGGCCGGCGACGAGATCGCGGTCGCCGACGTCACGTTGCTCGCGCCCGTGCCGCGGCCCGGAAAGGTGATCTGCATCGGGCTCAATTACCGCGCGCATGCCGAGGAGGGTGGCAATGCGATCCCCGACTATCCGTCGGTGTTCCTGCGCGGGCCGACGTCGCTGGTGGGGCCGGGCGGTGCGATCATCCTGCCGGCGTGTTCGGACAAGCTCGACTATGAGGCCGAACTTGGCGTCGTGATCGGCAGGACGGCGACCAACGTCCGCGCCGACCCGCTCGACTATGTCGCCGGCTATTGCTGCTTCAACGACGGGACGCTGCGGGACTACCAACGCAAGACGTCGCAATGGACGGCCGGCAAGAACTTCGACGGTACCGGCGCATTCAGCGCGGAGCTCGTCACGCCCGACGAGCTTCCGGCCGGCGCATCCGGGCTGCGCATCCAGGCGCGGCTCAATGGCGAGGTCATGCAGGACAGCGACACCGCCGACATGATCTTCGACGTCGCCACGCTGATCACCCTGATGTCCGAGGTCATGACGCTCGAGCCCGGCGACGTCATCGCGACGGGCACGCCTTCCGGGGTCGGCTATGCGCGCAAGCCGCCGGTGTTCATGCGCGACGGCGACCGCATCGAGATCGAGATCGACCGGATCGGCACGGCCTCGAACCCGATCGCTCGCCGGTAATTGACCATGTGACGATGTAGGCAGTCTGCGAACGACGACCGCAGCGCCGGTCGCGGAATAGCCGCACAGGGCGGGCTCAGGCCCAGACCCTTGCGCCCATCTGCTAATCGGGCCAACGTGATCGACGGAGTTGTCGACCTCGTGACATAAGGACTTGAGCTTTGCAGAGCCCGTCGGCCGGTCCCGAGCCGGAGAGGTCGCGCCGCCGCCGGGTCAAGGTCGTCGACGAGATCATCGAGACGCTGCGCCAGGAGATCGTCACCCGCCGGCTCCCGCACGGCGGGCGCCTTCCGAGCGAGAAGGAGCTGTCCGACCGGTTTCAGGTGAGCCAGCCGACCGTGCGCGAGGCGATCCGCGCGCTCGAGACGCTGGGCCTGGTGGAGGTGTTCCACGGCAACGGAACCTTCGTCCGGAGCCAGGGCGATTACGCTCTCGCGTCCGCGCTCCAGACGTTGCTGCAGCTACAGCGTGTCGGGATCATGGAGGTCCTCGACGTGCGGCAGGTCCTGGGCCGGCACTCCATCGAGGTGGCCGCGGTGAACGCGACCGCCGAGGACATCGCCGCGATAGAGGCGGCTAGCGCGCGGTTCTACAATCCGGGCGACCTCAAGGATGTCGACGAGGTGATCAGGTGCGTCATCGAGTTCCAGCGGGTGGTGTCGGCCGCCTCCCGCCGCCCGATCCTGCAATCGCTCGAGGCCTTTCTCCTGGCGCTGCTCAATGAAGTGCAGGTGACGTCGCTGACCGGGCGCGGCATCCGGTTCTGGCGGGCAAGGGCGATGGAGTTCCAGCCGCACCGCATCGCCATCCTCGAAGGACTGCGGGCGAGCGACCCCGTCGCCGCGCGGTGGGCGATTGACCGGTATTTCGAAGCGCAGCGCGCGCGATTCGACCAGGACGAAGCGCTCCGGTCGATCGACCTGGCAAGCCCGAAGCTCGTCACGATCGTTGCCGACATGGTCCGTCTGTCGCGGGACTGATCGCCGCACGATCAGCGCCCCCCGCTCAGCGCCCCCCGCTCAGCGCCCCCCGCTCAGCGCCCCCATGATCAGGCCGGATGATCCGCGAGCAGCCAGGCTTGCGCCTCGGCCTCATCGAAGAAGATCGCTCGGTCGGCGGTGCGATTGACGCGGTCGGCCTGCAGCTTGCGGAGCATCGTGGCGACGACGACCGCCACTCGGACGCTTCCTGCCCCCCGGCGGTGCGCGCGGCGCTGGAGCGCGTCCATCACTTCACGGGGCTGGATCTCCTGTTGGCGGCCATCCACGAGGAGCTTCAGCGGTCCACCGTCATGTCCACCGTCATGTCCACCGTCATTTCGGGCCCCAGTGTGGTGCGCGACGAGTAGGTCCATCTCGTCGTTGAACCGGTCGAGAAGCTCAAGCGACCAGTAACCGCGAAGGACCACCCGAACGAAGCCACGCGGATCATGGCTGATCTCGTAGGGTTTCATGAAAGTCCTCTCCGCGCCCGTCCTGTCGCCGGACCATTGTTATCCCAGCGGCCAACAATGCGCAGACCGCGCGATCCGGACCGCCTCGGCCCCTACTCACTGTCACTTCTTCGTTCCATGGGGGATCATGGCGGGCACGCTTGCGGGGGCGGGCGGGTGGCTGTGTCGTATTCAAGCAGCGTGACCAACCCAACGTCACGATCCCGTCGTTCAAGCCGTCGGCGGGGAGTGACAACCACGATCGCGGCGGGTGCGCCACTGTCGTTCACCACCGCCCGCGCCTCACCCGCAGGCACGAAAATGCTGTCCATCCGCGAGAGCGTGTGGCGGACCCCGTCCGCCTGCTCGACCGAAAGGCTGCCCTCGACCACGACGTAGATCTTGCCCGTGGGGCCTGCCTCCATCGGGATGACGGCGCCTGCCGGAAAGATCGTATGCCCCACGAGAACGAAGGCGGCGCTGCTTGCCTCCCCGCCTTGCAGACGTCTGACGCTCACCTCGTCATGGTTGGCGACCGTATACCCTGGCGCGTCGGCGAACCGTACCACTTCCATCTGCATCACTCCTGTTGGTGGCGAAATATGCTTGCCTGCGGCACCAGCCGGCGTCACAACAGGTCACTAGATGAGAGCCTAATGGATCGGCGGGCCTCGTCAACGAGGATCGGGCGGAGCCGAGAGTCGGACGGCATCGGCTTGATGGTCCGGTCCGGGATCGTGCCAACGGAGCGGCAACAATGAGTGCGACGCTGGACGGCCAGACCTTTCGCCGGATCCTCGGCCATTATCCGACGGGCGTCTGCGCCGTCACCTCGGTGGGCGACGCGGGACCGATCGGCATGATCGTCGGATCGTTCACGTCAGTGTCGCTCGATCCGCCGCTCGTCGCTTTCCTGCCGGATCGTAAGTCGACCACCTGGCCCAAGGTCGAGGCGACGGGTCGTTTTTGCGTGAACGTGCTGTCCGAGCGTCTGCGACACGTGTGCAGCAGCCTGTCGTCCAAGGCCGACAACAAGTTCGAGGCCGTAGCTCATCGCCCGTCCCCGGCGGGGCTGCCGATCATCGAAGGGGCGGTGGCCTGGGTGGAGTGCAGCATCTACGCCGTCCACGAGGCCGGAGACCATTTCATCGCGATCGGACAGGTCGAGGCGCTCGACGTCGAGCATGCCGACCAACCGCTCCTGTTCTTCAAGGGCGGCTATGGAAGTTTCCTCGCGGCGGCACTGGAGACGGGTGTTCCCGTCTGATGACGCGGGCCGGAGGCGCGTTTGCGTCGCGACGGGTCTGACATGATGGGCTTCGCGAACCGCGCCATAGCAGTGGGAAACGTGACTCGATGATCCTCGTGACCGCGGCGAACGGCAACCAGGGCAAATTGCTCGTTCCCAGACTGCTGGCGGCGGGCCACACGATACGGGCCTGCGTGCAGAGCGAGGCGTCCGCGCGCCATCTGGCGGCGCTCGGCGTCACGGACGTGATGACGGGCGACATGGCGGACCCGGGCTTCATCGCCCGCGCCG
Source organism: uncultured Sphingomonas sp. (assembly GCF_964237335.1). Taxonomy (NCBI): domain Bacteria; kingdom Pseudomonadati; phylum Pseudomonadota; class Alphaproteobacteria; order Sphingomonadales; family Sphingomonadaceae; genus Sphingomonas; species uncultured Sphingomonas sp. The sequence continues at coordinate 26,363 of NZ_CAXSHM010000012.1, read as the reverse complement.
TAAGCGGCGTCCGGCTGGTGTATCATATCGGCCCGACGCTCCATCCTGCCGAGCGGTCGATGGGTTTTGCCATGATCGATGCTGCCCGAGCGGCGGGCGTCGGGCAGTTCGTCTTCAGCTCGGTCCTCCACGCCATCACCACCGATCTGATCCAGCATGAGATCAAGCGCGATCTGGAAGAGCATCTGTTGTCCTCCGGGCTGGAGTTCACGATCCTCCAGCCGACGAACTACATGCTGCCGTTCCGGATGAAGTCCGTCTTCGAGGAAGGCGTGTTCCGCCTGACCTGGTCGCTCGATCGCTATCAGTCGATGATCGCGGTCGAGGACATCGCCGACGTCGCCGCGCTCGTGCTGAACGATCCCGAGCGTCATGCGGCGGCGACATATGAGCTCGCCGGTCCCGGCCGCTTCACCGGCCATGACATCGGACGGACATTGTCCAAGGTGATGGGACGCGAGATCGGGGTCGAGCGGATCGAGCCCGGCACGTTCGCGCGCGCGATGTTCGGCGAGCAGGACTCCGAAACGGCGGAACATAAGGGGCGGGCGGCACGCGCGATCGCGGCGCGCTACAGCAGCCATGATTTCGTGGGCAATCCCAACGTCCTCACATGGCTCCTTGGCCGCGCGCCGACGACGTTGGAAGACTTCGCGCGGCGGCAATATGCCGCCTTCCAGGCTCGGGTCGGAAGCCGCGCTTGACTAGCGGCGGTGCTCGGCGACGGACAAACGACACGCGATCGTCCGGGCACGCAGCCGGGACCCTCCGCCCCCGCCGCGTACCCGGAGCTGGTCGTCAGAAGCTCCGCTTCACCGAGAACTCGAACGTCCGAGGCTCGCCGGGTGCCTCGGTCGGGAAGGAGAGCGGATCGGTGCCGGACGCGAGCACGATATACTGATGGTTGAACAGATTGCGCACATAGGCGCTGAGCTCCCATTTGCCCTCTGAGATGCTCGCGTTCAGATTGGTGATCGCGAAACCGGGAGTCCGGAACAGCGCGAGGACCTGCGTGGTCGTGACGCCGGGCGCGCCACCGGCCGGGCCACCATAACGCGTGCCCGCCGGAACTCCGGTGTAATCGTTGACGTAGCTCGACGTGTAGCTCTCTTCGGCCGTCAACTGGAAGCGGCGCCCGTCGAAGTCATGGTTGTAGGTGACGTACCCGTTGACCGACTCCCTCGGCGAGCGGACCAGCGGAACGCCGACGAAGGTGACCTGTGGCGCCGGCGCCGCCGGGATGTTGTACGCGGTGATCTTCGAGCCCTGATACGTGTATTGCACGCCCAGCCGGAAGTCGCTGGTCAGTACCGCCGACGTGTCGAGGTCGATGCCGCGACCGCGCGCCTTGGCGGCATTCAACGTCACCTGCGTGTTGACGTTGTTGATCGACACGGCCTGGAAGAACTGCAGGTTGCTGTACTCGTTGTCGAACAACGCCAGGTTCAGCCGGATGCGCTTGTCGAGCAGTTCGGATTTCAGGCCCACCTCATACGCGTTGACGTTCTGCGGCACATATTGGATCGTCGCCGCGCCGCCGCTGTTGAACCCGCCCGGCGAGTTTCCGCGCGAGTAGCTGGCGTAGACCAGCGCATCGGGCGCCAGTTTGTAACTGAGGTTCGCGGTGCCGGTCGTGGCGTTGAAATTGTGCTTCAGGTCCGTTCGCGGGACGGTAACGATCACGGGTCCGGAGATGAGCTGCGCGGCACCCAGCGTGTATCCGCTGAGCTCGTCGCGCGACTGGCGCAGGCCGCCGGTCAGGTTCAATCGATCGGTGATGTCGTAGCCGACCTGAGCGAACGCCGCATAGGCGGTCGTCTTGGTGTCGAACGGCGTGTAGATCGCCTGGATCCCGGCGAGGTTGTAGAGGGTCGAACCCGGATAGACGCGAATGAATGGCGCGTTCGTGTCGATCGTCGCGCCCGGATCACCGAACTTGAAGTCAGTATGAAGGAAGTACAATCCGCCGATATAGCTGAACCCGTTGGACTTTCCGGACAGCCGGACTTCCTGCGAGAACCGCTGTTCGTCGGTGATCGTGAAGATGTCCGCGACGTTGCGGATCGACGCGTCGGCGGTCGACAGGATGTTGGTGTCCGAGTGCGTATAGTCGGTCAGGAATGCGAGCTCGCCGATGCCCGTCTCGTAGCGGATGTCCATCGTGCCCTGCTGGCCGTTGACCTTGCCGATTTGCGGGCGGGTCAAGGTGGTGCGCCAGATGTCGGGCCCGCGCAGATACGTCGCGACGTTGCCCGGCACGGGATAAGGGATGCCCGACAGCGCCTGCTGGCCCAGCGGCGGGATCAACGTTCCCGAGGAGACGTCGCCGCGCGGGGCGTTGTCGTGCATCAGCGAGCCGGCAAGAGTGACCTTCAGCTTGTCGGTGGGCTTCCAGACGATCTTGATCCGGCCGAGCGTGCGATCATAGCCGTAGCCGCGGTTGCCCGATACCGGATCATAGGTGAATCCGTCGCGTTGCTCGTGATCGACGAAGATGCGGGCCGACAGCGTGTCCGTCAACGGACCCGAGAGCACGCCGCGGGTGTGCCAGAGCAACTCGCCGTGCGACGAGCTGCCGCCGACGCCGCCGTCGAGGTAGCCGGAGAAGGTGTTCGTCGGATCGTTGGTGACGATGTTGATCGCGCCGGCATAGGTCGAGCGACCGTAGAGGGTGCTCTGCGGACCTTTGGCGACCTCGACCCGCTCGACGTCGTCGCGCGACGTGAGCGCGCTCAGGAACGGGGCGATGAAGACGCCGTCCTGGAAGATGCCGATGGTGTTGTTGGGTCCTTGCGTGTTCGCACGGTTGCCGAAGCCACGGATGCCCACCGCCGGGATCGGGCCGAAGCTCTTGAAGGTGAGGCCCGAGACAGCGGACGAAAGATCGTCGAGCGAGCTGGAGCGCGCGATCTGCGCGTCGCCGATCGAGGCAACGCTGCCCGGAATGTCCTGCAGACGCTCGGACACGCGCCGCGCCGTCACGACCACGTCGCCGAGCTGGTTGGCGCGGCTCGCGCTGTCGTCACCGTTGGCGGGCACGCCGGCGGCGCCCGATGTCGTCTGTGCCGGCGCCGTCGCCTTGGGGCCGACGCCGACGGCGGTCGCCGCCGACGCGGCGCCGGTGTCGCTGGACGAGGGCGGGGTGGTCTGTGCGGTGCCTGAAGCGGGTGCGGCTGCCTGCGCGTGGGCGATCGATGGCGCCAGTGCGACCGCAAGCGACAGGAGCGATGCGCGGCCAAGGCGCGAGGCCCGGCGACGTGCGATGCTCAGCGGCGCTTGCGTCGGCTGTCTGGTTTTGTCCAAGTACATGAATACCTCCCCTTTATTTTTGTGTTTTATGTGTCGGGATCAAATAGCCGAAGTCGCGGCCTCCCGAGAAAGCGATGCTTGAAAGTACTTACTCACGAACCGGACAAGCCAATTAACACTGCGCGAGCGGTGCCGCCGAGTTCATCCGTAAGCCCACGGTCTTTATGCTGTGCTGGCCCGGCCGAACATTTCACTGGGCCGCCGCCGTACCAGTGAAACCGGCGCGGGGCTTGATGAACGGGTCGGTTCCGTTGCGTCGCGTGTCCGAGGCGTCGGGATGATCGTCGAACCAGCCCTCGGCCGGGTATTTGTACATCCAGTCGATGACCAGTTCACGCCGCGCGATCTTCCACACGCCGTCGCGCTCCTCGAATCGGTCGAGATACCGGCCCCACAGCTCGATGACCCGCGTCTTCCAGTGATGCTCCGGCGTCCCCTGATGGTCGGCGTGCAGGTAGGTATCGACATAGGCGGTCTTCGGCCCGTCGAAGTCGATCACGATGTTCGTGATCGAGTGCCTGGTGCGCTGGAAACGAGGGAACTCGTTCGTCGCGAAGTTGATGAAGCCGTCGAGCGAGCCTTGGTGCAGGCTCTCGGGGAATTGGACGAACGCGTCCTCGTGGAAGGTGCTGCGCACGAGGACGAGGTCGTTGCGGTCGACCCCGCGCGTGTAACGCACCAGCGCCTCGCGGATTTCCTCGCGTGCGATCAGTTCCTCGAGTGTCATTATAGCCCTCTCCCGCGCATTAGCGCTTTGCGAGCGGGACTAGGTCACCAAGTCTCTTTCGTCAACACGTTCCGAACGGTGTCAAATTGAGGCGCCACCTGATCGGCTTGGGCTAAACGATGCCGGCGCGCGGGGGACCTGGCGCCGGCACGCGGTCGATCTGCGGTGGGCGACGCAGATCCCCGTCAGCCAGCCGTGCTCAGTTGCCCGTCGTAACGGCATCCCCCAGGAGGACATGGACCGCGCCCGACAGCTTGCGCAGATCGTCATGTCCGAACGTGATGCCGCGGATGTGCGTGCCGACGATGTCGTCCGCCCTCGTCGCGAGCTCACGCAGGAACGTTTCGGCTTCCGGCCGGCTCATCTCAGACATCGCGATCCTCCTTAATAGACTTGTTCACCAGGGATCGGATCGGCGCTGGGTTATTGCGAGTCAAGGGGAACCGGCGAACCGGCCGTCGTCGCGCGACCGAGCGTGGATGATCGCTCCCCTCGCGAACCGGCCGCTTCATCCAAACACCAGGTCTCTTGAACAGATCGGGCATTGCCCTTAGCGATCGTCGCCGATCCGCCGCGGCGGTAACGAGAGCCGATCTCGACAGGATGATGCCGCCAGTATGCGGTGCGAGCAGTCGGCCAGCGATATAAGGGAGCAGGATATGCGACGTTGGCTGGTGCTCCTGGGCTGTTTCATCGGCATGGGCGTCTCGATCTCCGCGACGCTCGCCTTTCCGTTCGGCCTGTATCTCGAAGCCATGACGCGCGAGTTCGGCTGGTCCAGGACCCAGTTCGCGGCCACCTTGTCGTTCGTCTCGCTCGGCAACATCGCGATGCTTCCGGTGGCCGGCTATGCGGTCGACCGGATCGGCCCGACACGCAGCATCCTGATCGGGTTGCTCGCGGGATGCCTCTCGTGCGCGGCCATTGCCCTCGTCCGGTCGTACCCGGCCTTCATCGTCGTCAGCTGCGTTGCGAGCATGTCGGGCTCGCTAGCGCTCTACCCCGCCTATTTCGCCATCGTGCGCGGCTGGTTCGACCGCAACCTGGGCCTTGCGCTCGCGGTCGCGTCGGCGGGCGTCGCCGTCGGTGTGGCGGGGTTCGCGCGGTTGATCACCGTGATGATCGATGCGCACGGCTGGCGCAGCGCGTTCGTCGCCTCGGCGCTGGTCGCGCTGGTGCTGGGCCTGCTCGGCTTGTGGCTGCTCATCCGGGAGAACCGGGGGGCGCTGCCCGACGCGGAGCGGCTCCGGAACCAGGAGGAGGGGCCGCTGGCGGGATCGTCGCTGGGCGAGGCCCTGCGCACGGGCGACTTCTGGCTGTTCTCGATCGCGTTCCTGCTGGTCGTGTTCGCCGGGTCCGGTCCGCAGGTGCATCTGCCCGCGCTGCTGTCGGACAAGGGCGTGTCCTCCGGCACGATCGCATCCGTCATCGCCGCGCTGTCGGTCGGCTCGATCGCGGGGCGGATCGCGACCGGCGCGCTGCTGGACCGCGTCTCGTTCCGCGTGGTCGCGACCATCTTCTTCCTGGGGCAGGCGCTCGGCATCGTCATCCTGGCGCGCGATCCGTCGCTTGCGATCCTCGCCGCCGTTCTCATGGGCGGCGCCTTGGGTTCCGAGATCGACATCATGGGCTTCGTCATGGCCCGGCGGTTCGGCCGGGTCGCCTATGCGAAGATCCTCGGCGTGGCGCTCGCGGTCGCACAGAGCGCGTTGCTGGTCAGCCCGGTCGGTACCGGCATCATCTACGACCACTACCATTCCTACGACCTTGTCCTGTGGACATATCCCGTCCTCCCGGTCGTCGCCGTGATCCTGATCCTGTTCGCGCGGACGTCGCGGCCGGTGCCGGCGCCGGCAGATGCCGCCCGCAGACCGCAACCTTGACGACAGAGACCAGGTGACCTAGTCGGGCCACAAGAAGACAGCAGGAGAGGTCCATGACGTTCGAGGAACTGAGCGCGCGCGAGCAGATTCGCGACGTGCTCGTACGATACACGCGGGGCGTCGACCGCGAGGACCTGGACCTGGTGCGCAGCGTGTTCCACGACGACGCTCACGTCCAGTTTCCCGAGAGCCTGCATCAGGGATCGCTCGAAGGGTTCATGAACTTCGCGTCCGCGGAGATGCCGCGGTTCATGCGGACGCGGCACGCGATCACCAACACGCTCATCGACTTCGACGGGCCGAACGTCGCGTATGTCGAGACCTATCTCCATGCCGACCATCAGGGCTCGGAGGCGCACCACTGGAAGACCAGCATCATCGAGCTGTGGGCGCGCTACCTCGACAAGTTCGAGGAGCGCGACGGAGTCTGGAAGATCGCGCGTCGCGAGCTCGTCGTGGACTGGATGTACAAATATCCCGCCGAAGGCTGGTTCGACGATCATCCCGACGCATCCGAAACGCGGCGTCAGGGGACCGATCCGTTCGTCAAGCCGCGTGCGGGGTTCGCCGGGGTACCCGTGGCGGCGTAAGGTGTCGGCGCTGCGCCGCACGGCCGTAACGGGCAGTCATCTCCTTCGACGCAAGCCCCGGCGGGTACCATGACCGACCCCGAGCGCCCGGCGATGATCGACCGTCCCGGCCTTGCGGCTCTGCAGTCGGAGGCGAACATCGCGGTCGGTCCACGCCGGGTGCCTGGCCGGGACATCCCCGTGCCGACCGGGCTCGACGCGTCGCATGCCGTGCTGGTGGAGGCGCCATATTCGCCCGCCTGGAACCTGGCGCCGGCCGATGATGACGGCTGGCGGGTCGTCCAGCGGGCGATGGCCGAGCGCGTGGGGCCGATCCTGTCGCGGATCCGCGATGAGCTTGGTATAACGATGATCCGCACGATGCTGGGAAGGGTGGGGGCCTATATGCTCTCGCCTGCGGACCTGCCCGCGGCGCACCGCGACCAGCTTGTCTTCTTCCTCCACGGCGGCGGATATGTGCTGGGCGCCGGGGAGGCGGGAACCACGGAGGCCACGCTGCTGGCGGCCTATGGCCGATATCGGGTGGTCTCGATCGACTATGGCGTGGCGCCAGATCGCCCGCATCCGGCCGGCCTGAACGATGCGGTCGCGGCGTGGTGCGCGCTCACTGCCTCGCACGATCCTCGCACCCTAGCCTTGGGAGGGCTGTCGGCCGGTGGAGGCCTGGCGCTCGCGCTGCTGCTGCACCTGAGGGATGAGGGGTTGCCGATGCCCGCCGCCGTCTCGCTGGGCTCGCCCTGGGCGGACATGACCCGCACCGGGGACAGCTACGCGACCAACGAGTGGCTCGACAACGTCCTCGTCAGCTATGACGGTTACCTGTCGCATGCGGGGCGTCTCTATGCCGCCGGCCACGACCTGCGCGATCCGGCGCTGTCGCCGATCTATGGGGATTTCGCCGGCCTCCCACCCACCATCCTGCTGACGGGGACGCGCGACCTGTTCCTGTCCAACACGGTGAGGACGCATCGCAAGCTCCGCGACGCGGGTGTCGAAGCCGACCTTCAGCTGTTCGAGGGCCTGTCACACGCGCAGTTCGCACTGACGCCGGGCGCGACGGTGACCCGGACGGCGTGCGGCGAGATCAGCCGCTTCTTCGATCGGCACTTGATCGCGGCTGACTGAGCCAACCCGGCCGCCACCTGCGAGACCATTCGCCTGGCTACGAGGAGCCAGGCAGGCCCCGTGCGTCTCAGGCAACCATCTCGGACAGTTCCTGCCGCCGCTGCGTCCCACTTCCGTCCGCGATCGCGCGAGAGGCCGCAACCAGCAGCGCGCCGGCGTCCGCCACCGACGACGTCCCGAATACGTAGAGGTCCGGTCGGACGAGGACGACGTCGGCGCCGAGACGAGCGAACCAGGCGCCATAGGTCCCGTCGAGGTCCACCGTGTCGCCCGCGGCGCCGAACCGCGCCGTCACCACGCCGAGCCATGTGAGGGCCGCGCGTGCCTCCGCGTCGAAGTGCGCGGGCGCGCAGCCGTCACGGAGCAGCAACTGCCAGCCGGGTCCGACCACATCGTCGAACAGCCCGTCGCGCCCCGAGCGCCGGACGCGGCCCTGAACCGACAGGTAACCCGCATGCGGATCGTCCACGACATACAGGCCTGCACTGCCGAGCCGCGGTTCGGGTGGCGGCTTCAGGGCCCGCGACGGGTCCTTGATCGCCGCCTTCATCTGCTCGTCGCGGGCGGCGACCTCCGCCGGGTCGAGCATGCAGATCACGCGGCCGATCTCCACCGCCTGCCGGACGATCTCCCGCACATGCTCGCTGCGTTCCGGGCCGTAGCTGTCCAGCAGCGCGTCGGGAGCATCGCCCCGCAGGATCATCGACAATCGCCAGGAGAGCGCGACCGCATCACGCATGCCGGCGCACAGGCCTTGTCCCAGAAACGGCGGCATCAGGTGCGCGGCATCGCCGGCGAGCAGGACCTGCCCGGACGTCCATCGATGCGCCCAGGCGCCGCGGAACGTGTACACCGCGTGGCGCTCCAGCGTGGCGGAGCCGGGCTTTATGTCATAGGGCGCAAGCAGTTCCCACGCCTTGGTGGTCGTGTTGAGCTCGTCGATCGTCTCGCCCGGCAGCCGCATGAACTCCCAGCGGCGGCGCCCCGGCCCGCTTCCGACCAGCGTCGTCGGGCGCGACGGGTCGCAATGCTGGACGACGTACGGCTTCCAGACCCGCTCCTCATGAGGAACGACGTCGACGACCAGCCAGTCATAGGCAAAGCCGAGATCCGTCTGCTCGATGCCGAGCTGCTGACGAACGGTGCTCCGGGCGCCGTCCGCACCGATGACGTAGCGGCCCTGCACGTCGACGGTCGCGCCTTGCGGCTGCGCCGCGTCGGACAAGCGCAGGACGACGTGATCGGGATGCTGTTCGAGTTCGGCCAGTTCCAACCCGCGCCGCACCTCGACATTGGTCAGCGCCTCGAGATGCCGCACCAGCATCCGTTCGAGATCGGGCTGGTAGAACATGTTCATCTGAGCCCAACCAGACGCCCCCGGTCGGTTCCAGTCGATCTGGAGCAGCGTCTCACCCGCCTGGTTGTGGAACTCGTACGTCTTTTCCGGGCCCATGATGGGATCGAGCAGCGGCCCGAACTCGTCGCCCAGCCCGGCGTCCTGCAACAGGCGGATGATCTCGTGATCGATGCTGCATGCCCGCGGCAGGGGATAGAAGGTCGGCCACTTCTCGAACACGGCGACCGTATGGCCCCGCTGTCCGAGCAGGAGCGCGGCGAACAGTCCGACCGGACCGGCTCCGACAATGACGACGTCGTTCATCACAGCCATTCGTTATGAAACCACAAGATCAGAGAAGATTACATTTGCGCCGGCCGGCGGCAAACCGGGATCGGCTCCACCCGTGCGGTGGAACCGATCCTGATCCACTGCCCGCCGGAACATGGCACCGGAAGCAGCACATTGATGACCCTTTACCGAACCACGCCCGTCCGGCCGAGCCATACGCCGCCATCTCACCCGACGCGTTCCAGCACGTTGCCGGACGCCTGCTTCACCTGGATGCCGCAGAGCTGACGGCCATAATTCTCCATGCACGTCTGGACGTTGTGCACCGCATGCAGGCTGCCGGCGCGGCAGTTGCGCATCACGAGCTGGAGCGGCTGCTTCTTCGCGATCGCCGATGCTCCGGACGCCTTGAAGAGCGTCTCGATCGCCGTGGCGCACGTGTCCCAGATATAGGCGGCGTCGGCGTGCAGCCGCACCATGTCCGCCGGGGTCGTGTCTTTCCCGTCCTCGTACAGGCTGTCGAGCTCGTCGAGCGCGGCCTCGGCGACGCGGCGCGCAGCCTTGATCTGCATCTGGACGCCGCCGACGTTGAGGTGCGTCACCGGCGCATCCTGCTGGCGCGCATAGGGCGAATAGGCGATCGGCTTCTTGCCGATGCTCTGCAGGAACAGCTCAAGCGCATGTTCCGCCATGCCCAGGGCGTTGCCCGTGCCCACCATCACCGATCGGGCGAGACCGCCCGGGCGCAGCCCGTCGCCCTGCGCTTGCAACTCCGCGAGACGTTGGATGAGGATCTGGGGCGAGCTGAAGCGGGCGTCGGGGACGAACAGTTCTTCCTCGACGACAAGCGTCGCGCTGCCGGTCGCCGCAAGGCCCATAGCGTCCCAGTCGTCCAGCCTGACATACTCGTCACGCGACACCAGCACCATGCCGACCTTCGTGTCGTCGGTGTCGTCGAGATACACCGCGAGGTAGGCGTGCGACGCATGCGCGCCGCCGGTCGCGAAGAACCATGCGCCCTTCACCATCCAGCCGCCGTCGACCTTGCGCGCCGTGCCCGCGAGCCGCCGGGTGCTGCCGCCGACGGCACACGTACGGTTGCCGACCCAGGGAGTCGCATAGATCGGCCGCACGACCCGCTCGGGGAACGCCGCGCTCCACAGATTCCCGCCGGTCGACGCCCAGACCGTCCACGACGTGGCACCGCAGCCCGCCCCGAGCGCTTCGTAGATCCGGAACAGCTCCCGCGACGAGAAGTCCGCGCCGCCGAACCGTGCCGGCGTCGTCAGGCAATAGATGCCGATGTTGTCCAGCCGCTCGACCGTCTCCTGCGGGACCCGGCGCTGACGCTCCGCGTCGGCCTGCTTGTCCCTCAGCCAGGGGCGCAGAGCCGCCAGCCCGGCCACCAGATCGTCCGCACTCGGGCGATTATCGGGGACCGTCGTTAGGCTGGGCTCCAGGACCAGCGCTGCACCGTGAGAACTCGGCATACAGGTTCCTCTCCATCGAGCCTTGGGAAGAACGACAAGTCCAAGAGCGGTAAGGCCCGTGGCTCCTGTCGCAAACTTCCCACACAAGACGCGCCATAGCACCAAAAGGCGCCGTCTGTGAAGCAGTCATCTGGAGACTTAGTGAGTTACGTTACCCGATGCCGGCGGCGACGAGGCTGGAGCAGCGCCTTAGTCCAGTCGCGAGGCGACCGGGCTGCCGCCGAACACGACGTTCTGGCGTCCCGGCGGCGAGAACAGGCCGTAAAGCGAAGGCTCCAGCGCCGTGGCAGCATCCAGCGTGGCGAGCTGCTCCGCGGAAAGGTGGAGGTCGGTCGCGCCGATGTTGTCGTGCAGCTGCGAGACGCGGCTGACGCCGATCAGCGCGGTGTCAACGCCGGGCCTGGAGAGGACCCAAGCCAGCGCCACCCGCGCGGGCGGCTCGCCGATTTCTGCGGCCATCACCTTGAGTGCGTCGACGATCCGCCAGTTGCGGTCGGTGAACAGCGTGTCGCCGAACGGGTTGGGGCCGTCGAGTCGCCGATCACCTTCGGGACGCGGCTGGCCGGTCCCGGCGTCGCTGGGCAGCCCGCCCGCGCGCGGGCCGCTCGCCTCGACCTGCGCGCGATCATATTTGCCGGTCAGCAGGCCATAGGCGAGCGGGCTCCACGGCACCACGCCCAGCCCCGAGTCGCGGGCGAGGGGTACATGCTCCTGCTCGATATCGCGACTGACCAGCGAGTAGAAATGCTGCATCGCGATCGGCCCGGGCATGCCGCGCACCGCCGCCAGCGTCGCGAGCTTCGCGACATACCAGGCCGGCGTGTTGGAGATGCCCCAGTAGCGGATTTTGCCCGCGCGCACGAGCGCCGCCATCGTCTCCAGCAGCTCCTCGGGCGGCGTGACCGAGTCCCACACATGCGCCCAGTACAGGTCGATATGATCGGTCTGCAGTCGCCGCAGCGAGCCTTCCACCGCGGCGTAGATGCGCTTGGCGCCATTGCCGCCCGCGTGCGGACCCGAGCCGGTGGCAAAGCCGCTCTTCGTCGCGAGGACCAGGCGATCGCGCAGGCCGCGGTCCGCGATGATCGCGCTCAGCATCTCCTCGCCGCGGCCGCCCGCATAGACGTCGGCCGTGTCGACCAGATTGCCGCCAGCCCCGACATAGGCGTCGAACACCGCTTCGGCCTCCGGGCGGTCGATGCCCCAGCGCGCCACGCCGAAGGTCATCGTACCCAGAGCGAGCGGGCTGACGACGAGCCCGGAGCGGCCGAGCGTGCGATAGGAATCAAGAGGCATGGTCGTCTTTCGTAGCGGTCGATACGGAATACTTCAGCCCGTTGCGAAGCCGGGTCAAGTCTTTTATAGCGACCGCTATGGAAGTGACGTCATCCGCACGCCGGACCGGCCGTCCGTTGTCGTTCGACCGCGATACCGCGCTGGCCGCCGCGATGCATCTGTTCTGGCGCCAGGGCTTCGAGGCGACCTCGGTGGCCGAGTTGACGCAGGCGATGGGGATCACGCCGCCCAGCCTCTATGCGGCGTTCGGCGACAAGCAGCGGCTGTGCCGCGCCGCGATCGACCGCTATCTGGGCGGGATCGAGGCGGTGGTCGCCCGCATCGAGGGCGCCGTCACCGCGCGCGCGGCCGCGCGCGAGCTGCTGGTCGCGGCGGCGATCCACGACACCGGCGAGGATACGCCGCTGGGCTGTCTGGTGGCGAGTTCCATCGTCAGCAGCTCGCCCGGCGCCGCCGACCTCCGCGAGGAAGTGGCCGAGCTCCGCCGCACGATCGAGGCGGCGCTGCGCCGGCGGATCGCGCGGGACATCCGCAGCGGTCTGCTGCCCGCGACATGCGACGCCGACATCATGGCGGGCCACGCCGTCGCGGTGGTGCAGGGCATGTCCACGCTGGCGAAGGATGGCGCCGGCCGCGCGAAGCTGCTCCGCATCGTCGAGGCGGCGATGCAGGGGTGGCCGCCCGAGGCTCGGACGAGGCGGGACCCTGACGTCCGTTCCATCGGCGGGTGACGGCTTCGCGTCGGCGCACCCACCACGAAAATGCGATGAGTCCTTGCGCCGTCTGTGGCGTCGGCAATTTCGTGGTGACGACCAACGGTGATCCCGCCACTGCCTTCACCGGCCCACGTCGGCCAACTGTATTTCTTCGATTCCGACCGGACCGAGGTGCTGAACGGGCTACAGGGCACGCCGTACGGCCGCAACGCGACCGCCCGCGCCATCAACGTCCTGCCACTCAGCTCAGGCCTGGCGAGCTATCCGGCTATGCGACCGCCGGTGACGCCAACCACAATGCCGAGTCCGCGGAGGGTGCGATCAACCTCCCGCTCGGCGCAAGTCCCTCTTCTACGTCAGCCCGGGCGCGGTTCGCGACACGCTGTCCCGGCTGGTGCCGGACGGGTTCGTCGTCTCGCGCGGCCAGCGGGGCTTGAGCGCCGCGCCGATCTCGCTCGACGACCTCCTCGACCTGACGCGGCTGCGCTGCGACGTCGAGGAGCTTGCGCCGCGGCGCGTCGTCGCGGAAGGGGACGCATCGTGGGAAGCCGCCATCCTCTCGACGGCGCATCGCCTTCGCCGGACCGTCCGGATCGTGGACGATCCGCCGAGTTCCGACTGGACGACGCCGGCTGATGCCGTGCCGGGCCGGCAAGCCCCGACGATCGTCGAAAACAATGTTGCTGACGGCCCGGAACGGTGCCGGAAAGGTATGAGACCATGAAGACCCGAGCCGCCGTCGCGTTCGAGGCTAAGCGCCCGCTGGAGATCGTCGAGCTCGATCTGGAAGGCCCGAAGGCGGGTGAGGTGCTGATCGAGATCATGGCTACCGGTATCTGCCACACCGACGCGTACACCCTCGACGGGCTGGACTCGGAGGGGCTGTTCCCGGCGGTGCTCGGCCATGAGGGGGCAGGGGTCGTGCGCGAGGTGGGCGTCGGCGTCACGAGCGTCGCGGTCGGCGATCACGTCATCCCGCTGTACACGCCCGAATGCCGGCAGTGCAGGTCGTGCCTCAGCGGCAAGACCAACCTGTGCACGGCGATCCGCGCGACGCAAGGACGCGGCCTGATGCCCGACGGCACGACCCGCTTCTCATATCAGGGCTGGCCAATCTTCCACTACATGGGCTGCTCGACCTTTTCGAACTTCACCGTGCTGCCCGAGATCGCGGTGGCGAAGATCCGCGAGGATGCGCCGTTCGAGACGAGCTGCTACATTGGCTGCGGCGTCACGACCGGTGTCGGCGCGGTGGTGAAGACGGCCAAGGTGCAGGCGGGCGAGAACGTCGTCGTGTTCGGCCTGGGCGGCATCGGCCTCAACGTGATCCAGGGCGCGCGGCTCGTCGGCGCGGGCCGGATCATCGGCGTCGACATCAACCCCGATCGCGAGCGCTGGGGCCGGCAGTTCGGGATGACCGACTTCCTGAACTCCAAGGGCCTGTCGCGCGACGAGACGGTCGCCGCGATCCTGGCGCTGACCGACGGCGGCGCCGACTACAGCTTCGACGCGACCGGCAACACCGAGGTGATGCGAACCGCGCTCGAATGCTGCCACCGCGGCTGGGGCACCTCGATCATCATCGGCGTGGCCGAAGCCGGCCGCGAGATCAGCACGCGGCCGTTCCAGCTCGTCACCGGCCGCAACTGGCGCGGCACGGCTTTCGGCGGCGCCAAGGGCCGCACCGACGTGCCCAAGATCGTCGACTGGTACATGGAGGGCAAGATCGCGATCGATCCGATGATCACCCACGTGCTGAGCCTCGACGAGATCAACAGGGGCTTCGACCTGATGCACGCGGGCGAGAGCATCCGGTCGGTGGTGGTCTATTGACGATGGAGACGGTCTCTACCGCCCGGGCGTTCGGTGGCGTGCAGGGCGTCTACCGCCATGCGTCGGCCGCGACCGGCACGGACATGACCTTCTCCGTCTTCGTGCCGGCCCATGCGGCCGGCGCGCGGCTGCCGGTGGTCTGGTATCTGTCGGGCCTCACCTGCAGCCATGCCAACGTCACCGACAAGGGCGAGTACCGCCGCGCCTGCGCGGAGCTCGGCCTGATCTTCGTCGCGCCGGACACGAGCCCGCGCGGGGCAAGCGTGGCGGACGATTCGGCCTATGACATGGGGCAGGGCGCGGGCTTCTACGTTGACGCCACGCAGGCGCCCTGGGCGCCGCACTTCCGGATGTGGCGCTATGTGACGGAGGAGCTGCCCGCGCTCGTCGCCGAGCAGTTCCCGGTCGACCCCGCGCGGCAGGCGGTCACGGGCCATTCGATGGGCGGCCACGGCGCGCTGACGATCGGGCTCACCTATCCGCAGCGTTACCGGTCCGTCAGCGCCTTCGCGCCCATCGTGGCGCCGAGCCTGGTGCCCTGGGGCGAGAAGGCGCTCGGCGGATACCTGGGCCCCGACCGGTCCGCCTGGCGCCGGCATGATGCGGTCGCGCTGATCGAGGACGGCGCGCGGGTGCCTGCGTTGCTGGTTGACCAGGGCGATGCCGACCCGTTCCTGGCGGAGCAGCTTCGGCCCGAGCTGCTGAAGGACGCGTGCGCGTCGGCGTCGATCGATCTGACGCTGCGGCTTCAGCCGGGCTACGACCACAGCTACAATTTCGTCTCGACGTTCATGGCCGATCATCTCGCCTGGCATGCGGAGCGGCTCCGGTGAGCGCGTCCTACGACGTCGTGATCGTCGGTGCGGGGCATGGCGGCGCGCAGACGGCGATCGCGCTGCGGCAGCGCGGCTTCGCGGGGACGATCGCCATGGTCGGCGAGGAGGACGAGCTGCCGTACGAACGCCCGCCGCTGTCGAAGGATTACCTCGCCGGGGGGAAAGCCTTCGAGCGATTGTTGATCCGGCCGCCGACGTTCTGGAGCGACCGGAACATCGCGATGTGCGGCAACCGCCGCGTCGTGGCGGTCGACCCCGAGCGGCGGATCGTCGAGGCGCAGAACGGCGAGGCGATCGGCTATGGCGCGCTCGTCTGGGCGACGGGGGGAAGCCCGCGGCGGTTGAGCTGCGACGGTCATGATCTGGCGGGCGTGCATGCCGTCCGAAGCCGTGCGGACGTCGACCGGATGATCGCCGAGCTGCCCGGCGTCGAGCGCGTCTGCGTCGTCGGCGGCGGCTTCATCGGGCTGGAAGCCGCCGCGGTGCTCACCAAGCTGGGCAAGCAGGTGACGCTGCTGGAGGCGCAGAATCGTCTGCTCGCGCGCGTATCCGGTCCGTCGCTGTCGCGCTTCTATGCGGAGGAGCACCGCTCGCACGGCGTCGACCTGCGGCTGGGCAGCTCGGTCAGCTCCCTCGCCGGGACCGCGGGCCGCGTATCGGGCGTGATCCTCGCGGACGGGACCAAAGTCGCCTGCCAGATGGTCGTGGTCGGCATCGGCATCGTGCCGGCGATCGAGCCGTTGCGCGCGGCCGGGGCGACGTGCGGGAACGGCGTCCTGGTGGACGGGAATTGCCGCACCTCGCTCGGCGACGTGTACGCGATCGGCGATTGTGCGCTGCATCCCAACACCTACGCCGATGGTGAGGCGATCAGGCTGGAGTCGGTGCAGAACGCCAACGACATGGCTACGGTCGCCGCGCGCGTGATCTGCGGCGATCCGAGCGGTTACGATGTCGTGCCATGGTTCTGGTCCAACCAATATGATCTCAAGCTCCAGACCGTCGGCCTCGCGACGAACCATGATCGGGAGATCGTGCGCGGCGATCCCGTATCGCGCAGTTTCTCGGTGGCGTATCTTCGCGGCGGACGGCTGGTCGCGCTCGACTGCGTCAACGCGGTTCGGGACTATGTGCAAGGCAAGGCGCTGATCCTGCGCCACGTCGATTCTGCCTTGCTCCAGGATGCCGCGGTGCCCCTGAAAGAGATCGCCGCGGGCCTCGTATCGGAACGGACCTGATCCGAGCGCGCTCCGCCGGAGCGGCAGCGGACGCGATGGGGGCCTGAGCCCCCTTACGCAAATGCTATGCGATCCGGCCGGGATCGATCTCGAACCATCATGACGGGCATCGTACTTCCACGCCGCGGGTAATCGGGCCCGGGATCGCGAGGATCGAACGATGACGCCGGCGCCTGCTCTTGCGGAGCCTGACCGAAACTGCCCCATTGTGAATGTCGGCGATGACGATGCCGGGCACCGGACCGCGCGGGTCCCGGCCTGGCGGATGGCCGGCATGACGCGGCGCGACTGGGCCTGGCGCAGTAGCGGGTTCGCGATGCTGGCGGGCAGCTGCGTCGCCGCTCACCTCGGCTTCGGCGGGACGGCGGCCGGTCCCGGCTATTTCATCGCGGCGATCGTCGGGATCGTGCTGCTCGTCAACGGGCATCGCGTCCTCGTCATGATCCAGGCCGAGCGTCGCGGCCACGCGATGACGGCGCAGGTCATCCATGCCCGCCGCATCCGCCGCTACGCGGCGCAACATCCTCAAGGACGGCGATAATGGCTTCAGATCGTTCGAACGCCGCAAGTTTCTTTGCCAGCAAGGACGGCGTCCTGCACGCAGAGGGCGTTCCGCTGCCGGTCATCGCGCGCGATGTCGGCACGCCCGCCTACGTCTATTCCGCCGCTGCGCTGCGCCATGCCGCTCGGGCGTTCACGCAGGCGCTCGCCTCGGTGCCGCACGCGCACTTCGCGTTCGCGGTGAAGGCGAACCCCGACATTGCCGTGCTGCGGCTGCTGGCCGAATGTGGCTTCGGGGCGGATATCGTCTCCGGGGGCGAGTTGCGGCAGGCGCTCGCCGCCGGCATGCTGCCCGGCGGGATCATCTTCTCGGGCGTGGGCAAGACGGATCGCGAGATGGCGGACGCGCTCGACGCCGGCATCGGGCAGTTCAATCTGGAGCTCGAGGAGGAAGGCGAGGTCCTGTCCGATCTGGCGCTCGCGCGCGGCCTGCGCGCGCCGGCGGTGCTGCGCGTCAACCCGGACGTCGATGCCGGGACGCACGCCAAGATCTCGACGGGGCGCAAGGAGAACAAGTTCGGCATCGCGCTTCCCGACGTGCCCGCGATGTACGCGCGCCTGTCACGCCTGCCCGGCCTGAACTTACGCGGCGTGGCGGTCCACATCGGCAGCCAGTTGCGCGATCTCGCCCCGCTGGAGGCGGCCTACCGCAGGATCGGGGAACTGATCGGCGATCTCCGGTCACAGGGCCACAGGATCGCCACCGTGGACCTCGGCGGCGGCCTCGGCATACCCTATGCGCCGGACGATGTGGTGCCCTCGGTCGCGGAATACGGCGCCATGGTGCGCCGTGTGACGAAGGCGTGGGACGTCGCACTGTCGTTCGAGCCCGGCCGGGTCGTCGCGGGTGCCGCAGGGGTGCTGCTGACCCAAGTCATCTGGGTGAAGCCGGGTGCCGCTTGCCCCTATGTGATCGTCGACGCGGCGATGAACGATCTCGCCCGGCCGGCCCTGTACGACGCCTATCACCGGTTCGAGGCGGTCGCGCCAAGGGAGGGCACGATGATCGCGCACATCGCCGGGCCGATATGTGAGAGCGGCGACGTGTTCGCGCGCGAGCGCGAGATCGAGACGGTGGCGCGCGGCGACCTGGCGGTGCTGCATACGGCAGGCGCCTATGGCGCGGCGATGGCATCGACGTACAACTGCCGGCGCCTCGTCCCGCAGGTCCTTGTCGACGGCGACCGGTACGAGGTCGTGGCCGAGCGGGGATCGGGCTTCGGCGTGGACGCGCCAGACCGGACGGCCGGAGCGTTCTTCGGCGCCGCGGACGCCGACAGCGAGCGGGATCGCGGGCCGGTCCCGCGCTTCGATCGATCGCTGATCGATGCATGACGGCCCCGCGTACGACCATTCCGGGCGCGGAGGCTGACGGTCTGCGGGGAGGAGCGCCTGCCGGTCGTGGCGGACCGCGCCGAACTCCCGGCGCATGACGATCCTCGCGACGTCGCTGTACCGGCAGGGCGTCCGCCTGTCGCGTCGCGACGGTGGCTGCTGCGCTGGACCCGGGCTCGCCGACGGGGACTTCGTCTGGATCGATCTGGCCGATCCGACGCCGGCGGACCTCCTGGTCCTTCAATCCGCCTATGACCTCAGCCCCTTGGCCGTTATGGAGGCAATGGACGGGGATCGTCACTGTCGGTGCGAACGGCTGGGCGAGCTATACGCCGTGAACGTCCCCGCCGCACCTGCCCGACGCGGAGAGCCCGGGTGGAGCAGCGTGGCGGCTCTGCTCGGGCCGCATTACATCGTCACGATCGCTCATGGGTGTCGTCGCGACCGTCGGCCGCTCGCGGACACCATCGAGGTCGACGCAGACCCGGTAAGACTTAGCCCCGAACACATCCTCCACGCGTTCCTGTCGGAGACTATCGGTGAACATGACCGCCTGTTGAGCGCGTTGCGGGAAGAAGTGACGGCTTGCGGACAGCAGGCGCTGACGGCGGAGCCGGTTTCAGGGGGCCGTGGCGTCGCGTCGAGGCTGTGGGTAGGCACAAGATCGATCGCGGAGACGCTTCATCGATTGTGCGACATGCTGGACGATGTCCGCCGCTACAACGCTACGTCAGCAGACGAGACCCTGCAAAACTTGTTCTCAACATTGTCCGACCGAGTTGCGAAAGTTGCTCAATCCGCGGACGAGTTGCTTCAGGCTCTGGAAACAACACGAGCGTATCTCGACCACAAGTCCACGGATAGTCGTAAGCACGGAAGAACGATGCTCGCGGCTTCGCTCCTGATGTCGGTCGTCTTGCTGCTCGCCACGCGATTGGCCGCGGACCGATCAGCCACCCCGGCACTTGGCCTTGCGCATTTAGTGGCGCTTACAATCGTCGTTCTGTGCACGACGATGGCGTTGATGACGCATCTGAACCGTCGTTCTCAAGGTGCGCCGATCACAGGAGCGTCCCGTGCAGGATCGCCGCCGCCACGCCGAAATAGATGACGAGGCCGGTCACATCGACCAGCGTCGCCACGAACGGCGCCGAGGCGCTCGCGGGATCGAAGCCCAGCCGTCGAAGCGCGAACGGCAGCATTGAGCCCGTCAGCGAGCCGAAGGTGACGATCCCGACCAGCGCCGTACCGACGGTCAACGCCACCAACTGCCAATGCGGACCGTAATTGTAGAAGCCGAGCCGCTGCCACAGCGTGATGCGGACGATCCCGATCACGCCCAGACAAACGCCCAGCGTCAGCCCGGTCGGTATCTCGCGCAGCGCCACGCGCCACCAGTCCTTGAGCGTCACTTCGCGCAGCGCCAGCGCCCGGATGATCAGCGACGTCGCCTGGCTGCCGGAGTTGCCGCCCGAGCTCATGATCAGCGGGATGAACAGCGTGAGGACGATCGCCCGCTCCAGTTCGCCTTCGAACCCCTGCATCGCCGATGCGGTCAGCATCTCCGACACGAAGAGCACGCAGAGCCAGCCCGCGCGCTTGCGGATCATCGCGCCGAACCCGAGCCGTAGATACGGCACGTCCAGCGCCTCGACGCCGCCGAACCGTTGAACCTGCGCGGTCTGCTGCTTCACCATGGCGTCGATCACGTCGTCCACCGTGACGATGCCCTGAATATGGCCCTGCTCGTCCACCAACGGGATCGCCAGCAGATCGTATTTCGCAATCAGCCGCATCGCCTCCTCGCGGCCGGCAAGCGGCTCGATGGTCACCGGCGCCCGCTCGGGCGCGGCGGAGAGCACGCCCGCATCCGGATCGCCCGACAGCAGCCGGCGCAGCGTCACCGCCTGGATCAGCGTGTTTTCCGCAGGATCGACGACATAGACCGAATACACCGTCTCGCGTGACCGCTCCACCATCCGGATGTGGTCGAGCACCTGCGCGATCGTCCAGTCGGACGGCACCGCCACGAACTCCGTCGTCATGATCGATGCGGCGGAGGAGGCCGGATAATGGAGCAGGCGCTCGATCGTCGCGCGGACGTCAGGCGCCACCGCCGACAGCAGTTCGCCGCGCGCGGGCTCGTCCAGGGACCGGAACACCTCCGCCGTCCGGTCACTCGACATCGCGTTCAGCAGGTCCGCCGCCAGCGCCCGCGGAACTCGCGACAGGATCGCGGGCGCGCAGTCGATGCCCGGTTGATCGAACGCCTTCACCGCATCCTCTAGCGGCAGCCGTTCGACGATGGCGGCGGCCTCGTCGGGCTTGGCCCTGTCGAGCACGTCGGCGATGTCGGCTCCGCGTGCCCCAATCAAGCGCTTCATTCGATCCTCGACGCCGCGCCCGCGGCCTGATGGTCAAGCCGCGGGACGCAGCGATCGGCTGTCATTGTCAGAAGTGAAAGCTGAGGTCGATACCGCCGGTCAGCGGCTGGTTGGTCACGATCCGGTTGAACGAGGCGGCGGGCAGCGTCTCCTGGAACAGGCTTTCCAGCTGGGCGTGCTTGTTGAACACGTTGTCGACGAACAGCGACGCGCTCCACCCCTTCTCCGAGCGCAGTCCAACGCGCAGGTTGGTGAGGTCGTAATCGGGCAACAGGATGTAGCGGCCGTTGAGCGAATAGCCGAAGGGGAAGGCGAGCGAGTAGCGTTTGCCGGTATAGCCGTTCTCGCCGCTGGCGGTGAGAGCCAGGCCGCCGCCGATGTCGTGCGAGTAGCTCAGGATCGCGTTGGCGGTGACAGGCGCCACGTCCGACAGTCGGTCGGCGGGAACGATCTGCCAATGCGGGCCCGAGTCCACCCGCGCATGGGTATAGCTTGCCGACACCTTGAGCTCGAACCCTGCGCCGAGCACGCCGCGCGTCTCGATCTCGCCGCCGTAGATCTTCGCCTTGTTGCCGTTGATGTTGAGCTGCCAATCGCCGGGCAGGGCGAGCAGCTGGATATGGTCCCAATCCTCGTAATAGACGCTGCCGTTGATCGTCAGGCGGCGGTCGAGCAGGCGCAGCTTCTCACCAACCTCGTAGCTCCAGACCGAGTCGGCGTCGTAGCTGGTCGGCCATTTGTTGCCCGTGAAGTTGTACGGGGCGTAGACCGCGCTCCAGTACGGCCCAGTGACGGGATATTGGGCGTTGCCGCCGCCCGGGCGAAAACCGCGTGCGGCGGTAGCGTAGAGCGTGAGGTTCGAGTTCGGCTCGTACGACAGGTTGAACTTCGGGCTGACGCCCTGCTCGTTGTGCGTGATCAGCCCTGACAGCGACGGGGTCGCCGCACCAAGCCCCGATCCCCAACCGGTGATCGACGAGGTGAAGTGGTAGTCGAACTTGTAATAGCGCGCGCCGGCGGTGAACTTGAGCGTCGGCGTGATCGCGAACGTGCCTTCGGCGAAGGCGGCATATTGCTTCAGATGGGTCGGCGAATAGGCGAGGAACCAGCTCGTCGTCGTCGCACGGTCGAAGGTGCCGAGGTCGAGATAGGCCGACGGGTTCGACGTCCGCCCGTCGAAGTTCCACGTCATGTGATAGTCGCTGTAGAACAGCCCGCCGACCCAGCTCAGCCGGTGGTTGCCCTTGGATGCGATGCGCAGTTCCTGGCTGAACTGCCGCGACGGGTCGTTCTCGGTGCCGGACACGATGCCGCTGCCGTTCGGTCCGTAATAGCCGGGGTTGGGCAGGCCGTTGTTCGACGCATAGGTCGCGCCGGTGTTCGGATTGTTGAAATCCTCGCTGCCGTCCTCGACCTGGGTCGAGCGGCGGTTCCAGTAGGCGCTGCTCGACGTGATGTCGAACGCGTCGAAGGCATAGTTGACGGTCAGGCCCAGGATGATGATCCGGTCGGTCAACGGCTCGGCGACGTCGAATGGCTGATAGTGCGCGAGCGTGCCGGGATCGCTGTCATAGGCGCTGACGCCGTCCTGCTTGCTGTGCTGGTAGAGCACCATCGGCGTGATCGACAGCGCGTCGGTCGGCTTCCACAACAGGGTCGCGCGGAAGCCGTAGGTCTGCGACGCGTTGGAACCGTGATAGTCCTTGATCACGGGCGAACCGGCGACGTTGCCGCGGGTCGATCCGTCCACGCTGCCTGTCGGATAGGTGTTGCCGGCGCCCGCGACGATCCGGTCGATCCACCCGCTGGTGAAGTTCTCCGAACCGACGATCCGCAGCGCCAGCCGGTCCTCGACCAGCGGCAGGTTGATCATCGCGTTCACGGCATGGTTGAAGCCGCCGCCCTCGGTGCCCGACAAGGTTGCCTGCGCGCTGCCCTCGATCCTCGTCGCATCGGGCTGGTTGGCGATCAGCCGCACCGTGCCGCCCATCGATCCCGAGCCGTAGAGCGTGCCCTGCGGCCCGCGCAGGATCTCGATACGGTTGAGGTCGTATAGCGACGGATCGATCACCACCTTGCCGTTCTGCGCGGCGGACGGAGCGGTCAGCGGGATGTCGTCGAGGTAGAAGCCGACGGTCGGAGAGTTTCCTCCGCTCGACGTCATGCCACGCAGCTCGATCTCGGTCTGGGACGGCCCCTCGCTCTTGAGCGACACGCCGGGCGCCGATTGCGCGAGGCTCGCGAAGCTGGCGATGCCACGCGCGGCGAGCTCGGCGCCGCCCACGGCGGTGATGCTGATCGGCGTCGACTGCACGGTCGACGAGCGGCGCTGCGCGGTGACGATGATATCCACAGGAACGCTGTTCGGCGTGGTGGGCTCGGTAGCGGTAGCCTGAGGAGTAACATCGGCCTGCAGAGGCGCGGTCTGCGCCTCGGCTGTACCCGCCGCCAGCCCGGCTACGAGCCCGGCTACGAGCGACGTGCTCGCCAGCAATCCGGCAACAGTGATCTCAACACGACGAAACATGTCCGCGGTTCCCCTTATGGATTGGATCGTTCCGCCGGACCACCGCGCATCGGCGGACGCGCGCTGGCCGTGGAGCGGTCGGCCGACGCTGTGCGACTTGCCGAAACGAGCCGGCGGCACCCGCCGTCGTCCTCAGGGGGCAACTACAAAAACCCGAACTCAGATTTCAACATAGTATAACGGCAATTGTCGTTGGGATCGCATATGTTTTGGCATGTCTCATTTGAAGGCATGTCCGCGCAAAGCTATGCGAAACATACGCAGGCAGCCTGGGTTCGCTGTCGATAAACTATTGCCATCTCAATATAGCTGCCCGCCGCACGCCGGGGGCGCTGCGCTACGGCGAGTGGCCGTGAGCAGATTAGAACAGGTCTTGAAGAGTTACATGAAAAGCATAGCACCTACGAAGGCGGCGACGCATGTTGCCGTGGCAATGTTGACGGTCGGGATGATCGCGACGCCTGCAATCGCTGCGGCGACGCCCACAAAGGATGCCGCTACGCTGGCGCCCGGTGACGGGCAAGACGTCGCCGTCTCGCCGGTGGTCGCGGTCGTTCAAGCCCGGTCAGCAGCATCCGTGCCTGACCAGGCACAGCCTGCCGCACCTGCTCCGGATCAGGCACCGTCGGCAGCGCCCGCACCAGACACCTACACGATCGACAATCTCGGCAGCGGTTTCTTCCATCGCCTGTTCGGCTATTACAAACTGGAGATGGGTCACGGCTCCGCGCCCGCCGACCCGAACGTCCCGTCGTCGCGTCAGGAGGGCTGGTCACCGGCGCCGGAAACGACGCCGCCGATGCCGTTTACCGAGTGGCCCTATGGTGGCGCGACCAGCTTGGGCGTCACCCGGCCCAACGCGGTCGACAGCCCGCTGATGACCGCGCTCGCGCCGAGCAGCCTCGGCCAGGCGCTGTCGAACGCGCACATCCAGGCCTATGGCTGGGTCGATGTCGGCGGCAATTACGGATCGAACTCCGTCCGCGGCGGCAACGCGCCCGGCGGCTACAATTACGAGCCGCGCCGCATCCAGCTCGATCAGGCGGTGATGTACATCGAGCGTGTTCCCGACACGGTGCAGACCGACCATGTCGACTGGGGCTTTCGCGTGTCGGCGATCTACGGCGTCGATTATCGCTACACCATTTCCTACGGCCTGCTCAGCGGCCAGCTGACCACCCGCAACAACGACTATGGCCTCGATCTGCCGATGGAATATGCCGAGGTGTATATCCCCAACATCGCGCATGGGCTGCTGATCCGTGCCGGCCGCTTCATCTCGATCCCCGACATCGAGGCGCAGCTGGCGCCCAACAACTACATGTACACGCACTCGCTGACGTATACGTTCGACAATTTCACGAACACCGGCATCCTTGCGACACTGGCGGTCAATAAGAACCTGTTCCTGCAGGCGGGCATCACCGACGGTACGGAGACCGCGCTGTGGAACGCCGGCAAGACGATCGCCAACCCGTTCCCCAACCCATTGTATCCCAACGCCCGCTTCGCCAAGGATCCGGGCAATCAGCCGTCCTTCTCGGGCTGCATCCGTTACCAGACGTCGGACGCCAAGACCGCGGTCTATGGGTGCGTCAACGGCATCAACAGCGGGAAGTGGGGATACAACAACCTTCAGTGGCGCGGCCTGACCGTCTACCACAAGTTCAGCGACAAATGGCATGTCTCGATGGAGGCGTACAACATCGTCGAGCGTGACGTGCCCAACGCGTTGAACCCGGTCGTGCAGACCGCCTACGCGAACGGCGGTACCCCGTTCAGCCCGCAATACACGCCGTTCAATGCCCCAGGTCTTGCGCAGTGCAATGATGCCAGTGCCCTGAAGTGCGACATCTATGCGCAGTCGGGGCTGGTCTACCTCAACTATTCGCCCAACGCGCTCAACAACTTCACCGTACGCGGCGAGTATCTCGACGACCAGGAGGGCCAGCGCACCGGCATCAAGACCCGCTATGCGGCCGGGGCGATCGGATGGCAGCGCTGGCTGTCGCCGCAGATCGAGCTGAGACCCGAGGTCGCCTATTACCGCTCACTCGACGCGGCGGCGTTCAACGGCAACTCCAACCGCGGGATCGCGCCTAACAAGCAGGACTCGGTCGTCTTGTCGGGCGACGTGATCGTGCACTTTTAAAGAAGACGCGACGCCTGAACATGAGCCGCCTCGCCATGATCCGCGTCCGCGATCGGCCCGCGACGATACACGGCGATGCCGCCGTGCCGTTCAGGCTGATCGCGGGCAGGATCGTGATCGAGGCGACGCTCGACGGCCGGCCCGTGACTGCGATCGTCGACATGGGAGCGCCGGTGTCGCTGGTCCGTCCTGCGCTGGCCGCGACGTTGGGGCTCGACCACCGGCGGCAGGCTACCTTCCGGTCAGAGCATGGACCGGTGAGGGCCGATCTAGTCGGTCCGGCCCGCCTCTCGATCGGGGAACGAACGCTGACGCTGCGCGAAGCGATCGTCATGACAGGGCCGATCCTTGGCGAGACCGGCATCGACGTCGATCTCGTCGTCGGGCAGGACATCTTGTCGGCAGCGACCGTCGAGATCGACTTCGCGCACCGGCACCTGCGATTGCGCGAGACGGGCTGGCGTCCCGAGCCCGGCTACACCGTCATCCCCATCAGCATCGACGATGCCCGACGCCTCGTGATCCCGCTGGACCTCCCCGGCATCGGGAAGGTGCCGGGGATCGTGGATCTCGGCAACAACGCGGCGCTGATGATGGATGCCGGGTTCGTGCGGCGGCATGATCTGGCAACTGGCGTGACGACCTCGTCCGGTCTGTTCGCGACGCTGGGTGGCGTTTGCGTGTTGATTTCCGCTACGAGTTGACCCGGGGAGTGCCGAGTTTCCGCTGAGAAG
>NZ_CAXSHM010000011.1:0-90054 GCF_964237335.1 uncultured Sphingomonas sp. | reverse complement strand
GCTTCGCAGTCGCCTGATCAAGCCGTCATGCGCCAACCCCGTGAGCAGTTACGTTGCCGGCACGAGCGCATCCGCCACAAGCCCGCCGAAGTTGAACACCGCCACGAAAGCGACGATCCATTTTGATATTTCCATAAGACACACCTTTCCCATTATCGGAAAAGGACGTGCCGGAGGCCGGTCCCGCACATGCGGGCGGCTCGTACGAGCGTAAATGCCACCCGGACTACCTACCGGGCTGTGACTTTTACACGTCCAGAAGAAGATTGGACAAAGGTCCGGCATACGTCAAGTCTGCCGCTCTGATCGCTATCGCCTTTCCCGGAACCTGTTCCCGATCGCGTTTCCCGACACTGCCGGTTGGACATGGAGGAACGGGAAGGCGGCCATGTGCTGAACGGCCGGGTCGGAAGCACCCGCCTGCCGATCGATCGCTGGAGAATGGGCGACAGCCCTCGACCAGCCGTCGGCCGCGGTCCGTCATCCCGTCCGCGCGGCGGGTGTCTTGCGGCGGCGGCGGCGGCCGGTGCCGTCCGTGGCCTCGCCGCGGTCAGTCGGGGGCATCGGCTCCCTCGGTGCCGCCTCTGGTGCCGGCTCCGGTGCCGCGTCCGGTGCGGGCTCCTCGGACAGCATCTCCCGCGCGGCTGCCGCCCAGTCCGGCAGGTCCGCCCCGGCCATCTCCCAGGGCGACTCGCCGTCGGCGAACGGCACCCACTCGGTCATGCGCGCCGGCGGCTCGAAGTCGCCGTGCCAGTCGAGGCACGCCTTGTCCGGACGCACGAACGGCTCGTCCGGGTCAGCCGCCTGCACGGCGAGCGCGGCGTCGCCGCCGGCCTCGATCGTGGCATCGGCCTCGCGGCGGCGGGCCGCGCAGGCTTCGAGCGCGGCGGCGATCGCGGCGCCCGCCTCGGCATCGAGCGCCACGCCCGCGAACGCCTCGATCCGGGCCGCGGCATCGCCTTCGCGGGCGAGCGCGTCGGGGGCGCCAGGCTCGCCCGAGATCGTGGTGCGGACTGTGGTGGTCGACGCCTCGGCCGCGGCCTCGCCCCCGCCGCCAACCCCGCCCCCCGCCACACCGGCGCTCGCGCGGGTGGAGAAATAGTTGATGGTGGTGCGCCGCCCGCCGGCGTCCTGGCCATAATGGCGCAGGCAGAACATCAGCAGCGCGTCGTTGCGCTTGCGCGAGAAGCCGGCGAGCTTCCCGGCCTTGAAGACGGGTACGAGCTGGCCGTCGATCGCGCGTTCGAGCGCGATGTCCTTCAGCCGCGCGACGCCGCAGTCGAGCGCCGCGTTCCAGGCCTGACGGAAGCTCTCTGCGCCCGGCGCGCGGCGCAGCGTGTAGCAATTGGCCTGCGCCATGTTGACGCTGGCCGCCGCGCGGCTGACGCTGCCCGTGTCGGCAAGCGCTTCGATGAACGCGCGCTGCCGCTCGGGCGTCCAGCCGTCGTGCCGGTGCTTCAGCCGCGGCACGGGCGCGAAATCGGGCAGCGCCGCGCGCTCGTCGCGGGGCACGGGAGTGCGGTCGCGCATGGTGGTGGACTTGTCCCTAGCTGGTTCGGATCGGCCAGCGTTTACGGGAAAGCGATGGTTGTAGGACAGCGGTTTCTAACCGGATGGGTAAATAGCCCTCTTCGTCACCCCGGACTTGATCCGGGGTCCCGCTTCTTCTCGGCGGTGGTGCGGAAAGGAGCGGGACCCCGGCTCAGGGCCGGGGTGACGGGAGATTGGAGCGCCTCACCAGATCCGTTCGATGCCGAACCCGTCGAACAGCGCCTCGTTGCTGACCAGCGGCACGCGCTCCACCAACGCCTGCGCGATCAGCAGCCGGTCGAACGGGTCGCGATGGATCATCGGCAGCTTGCCGGCCGTCTCGGCGCGGGCGAGCGTGACGGCGAGCGGCGTCAGGTCCAGCGGAGCAAGCTCGCCGACGAAGTCAGACGCCAGCGCAGCCGCTTCCGGGAGCTTGCCGAGGGTGTATTTCGCACAGATCTCGTACGCCGACACCGCGCTCACGAGTATCTCCGTCTCCGGATCGCCGAGCAAGCCGACGACGCGCGGGGACAGTCGCTGACTGCTCTGCAACATCCAGAGCAGCGCATGGGTGTCGAGGATCAGCCTCAATCCCGGAAATCGAGGCCGAGATACGCATCGGGCAGCGGCTCCATCGCCTCATCGCCGACATTGATCCTGCCCTTCATCGCCCCCAGCAACGGTTTCTTCGCCGGCGCGGGCGGCGCTTCGCGCACGATCCGCACCACGGGCAGTTCATCGCGCGCGATCACCACCTCCTCACCGGCGAGCACCTGCTCGATCAGTTCCGAGAGACGGTGTTCCGCGTCGTGAAGGCTGACGGTGGCCACGCGCGAGTTCTAACCCATCGCCTGACCAGGCTCAACACTCCGACGTAACGTCGGACGGGCTGGACTGGCCGCGATGCGGCTCGGCCACCCGCCGGCCGGCCGCCAGCGTTGCCGCCGCAGCGTGCGCTGCGGCGGTGCGCTCAGGCGGCTTCCCGGCTCCGGCTCGCGCGCTTGCGCTCGTTGGGATCGAGATGCCGCTTCCTCAGCCGGATCGACTTGGGCGTCACCTCCACCATCTCGTCGTCGTCGATGTAGGCGATCGCCTGTTCCAGCGTCGCGCGCTTAGGCGGCGTCAGGCGGACCTGGTCGTCCTTGCCGCCCGACGCGCGGAAGTTGGTCAGCGCCTTGGTCTTCATCGGGTTGACCTCGAGGTCGTCCGGCTTGGCGTTCTCGCCGACGATCATACCCTCGTACAGCACCTCGCCGTGCCCGACGAACAGGATGCCGCGCTCCTCGAGCGGGCCGAGCGCATAGCTGTTCGCCTCGCCCGCGCCGTTGGAGATCAGGACGCCGTTCTTCCGGCCCTCGATCGTGCCCTTGTAGGGCCCATATTTCTCGTACAGCCGGTTCATGATGCCGGTGCCGCGCGTGTCCGACAGGAACTCGCCATGATATCCGATCATGCCGCGCGACGGCGCGGAGAAGGTGATGCGCGTCTTGCCGCCGGTCGACGGGCGCATGTCGGTCAGCTCCGCCTTGCGCGACGCCATCTTCTCGACGACCGTGCCCGAATATTCGTCGTCGACGTCGATGATGACCGTCTCGTACGGCTCGGTGCGCTTGCCGTCCTCGTCGGTGCCGAACAGCACGCGCGGGCGGCTGATCCCGAGCTCGAAGCCCTCCCGGCGCATCGTCTCGATCAGCACGCCGAGCTGCAGCTCGCCGCGGCCCGCGACCTCGTAGCTGTCGCGGTCGGCGGCCTCCGTCACCTTGATCGCTACGTTGGACTCGGCCTCGCGGAACAGGCGATCGCGGATCATCCGGCTGGTCACCTTGGTGCCCTCGCGGCCGGCCATCGGCGAGTCGTTCACGGCGAAGCGCATCGACAGCGTCGGCGGATCGATCGGCTGCGCGTGCAACGGCTCGGTGACGGCCGGGTCGGCGATCGTGTTGGCGACGGTCGCGGCGGTCAGCCCGGCGATCGAGATGATGTCGCCCGCGTTCGCCTCGTCCACCGGCACCCGCTCCAGCCCGCGGAAGGCGAGGATCTTGGACGCGCGGCCGCTCTCGACCACAGCGCCCTCCGGGCTCAGCGCCACGATCGGCATGTTGGTCCTGATCGAGCCCGAGAAGATCAGCCCCGTCAGGATGCGGCCGAGGAAATTGTCGCGGTCGAGCAGCGTGACCAGGAACTTGAACGGGCCATCGGGATCGGCGGACGGCGGCGGCACATGGGCGACGATCTTGTCGAACAGCGGCGCCAGCGTCCCCTCGCGCGCCAGCGGGTCGGTGCCGGCGTAGCCGTTGCGGCCCGAGGCGAAAAGGACAGGAAAATCAAGCTGTTCGTCCGTGGCGTCCAGCGACACGAACAGGTCGAACACCTCGTCCAGCACCTCCTGCGTGCGCTCGTCGGGGCGGTCGATCTTGTTGACGACGACGATCGGCTTCAGGCCCAGCGCCAGCGCCTTGCCGGTCACGAACTTGGTCTGCGGCATCGCGCCCTCCGACGAATCGACCAGCAGGATGACGCCGTCGACCATCGAGAGGATGCGCTCCACCTCGCCGCCGAAATCGGCGTGGCCGGGCGTGTCGACGATGTTGATCCGCGTCGTGTCGCCGCCCGCCGCGGGCGTCCACTCGACCGAAGTGCACTTGGCCAGGATGGTGATCCCGCGCTCCTTCTCGAGGTCGTTGGAGTCCATCGCGCGCTCTTCGATGCGCTGGTTGTCGCGATAGGTGCCGGACTGGCGGAAGAGCTGGTCGACGAGCGTCGTCTTGCCATGATCGACGTGCGCGATGATGGCCACGTTGCGGAGACGCATGAGATTTCCTGAACTTTTGCGGGGTCGTCGCCGCGGTCCATAGCCGAAATGCTGCGGTGCCGAAAGCCCAACTGCGATCCGGCGCCCGCTTGCTTGACCGCCCGTCCTTGCGGGGCCGCGCAGGTGTGCTAGATCGATGAGACACGTGGGGCCTGCCATCCCGGCGGCTTGCGCTGCGAGGAGGCCCGATGCCCGAGACCGATACGCTGGCTCCCGAGAAGGAGCTTGTCCTGACGCCGCCCGATCCCGTGCCGGTGGTACAGGCGTCCAAGGCCGCCGGGCTGGTGCCGGTGGACGCGGGCGTGAAGTCGAAGCTCGACGAGCGCGTGCAGTCGTTCGTCACCGATCTGGTGGCGCAGGACGTCAACAGTCCCGAGTTCGGCAAGCGCGTCGACGCGATCACCGCGATGGGCGCGAAGGAGATCCGCGACGCCGCCGGGCAATCAAATCGCTTCCTCGACCGGCCAGTGAAGGCGATGGACAAGGAGTCGGGCGTCGGCACGGATCTCGCCCAGCTGCGGCGCGTGATCGAGGATCTGGACCCCGGCAAGAAGGGCAATCTCACCGCGCCGCAGAAGCTGTTCGGGATCATCCCGTTCGGCAACAAGATGCGCAATTACTTCGACACGTACAAATCCTCGCAGACGCACATCAGCTCGATCCTGAAGAGCCTTGCGTCCGGCAAGGACGAGCTGCTGATGGACAATGCTGCGATCGATACCGAGCGCGCGAACTTGTGGGCGGCAATGGGCCGGCTCGAACAGATGATCCATCTGTCGCGCGCGATGGACGCCGCGCTGGAGGACAAGGCGAACGAGCTCGACCACTCCGATCCCGCCAAGGCGAAGGCGATCCGCGAGACCGCGCTGTTCTACGCCCGCCAGCGGACGCAGGACCTGCTGACGCAGATGGCGGTGACGGTGCAGGGCTATCTGGCGCTCGATCTGGTCAAGAAGAACAACGTCGAGCTGGTGAAGGGCGTCGATCGCGCCTCCACCACGACAGTCGCGGCGCTGCGCACGGCGGTGACGGTGGCGCAGGCGCTCACCAACCAGAAACTGGTGCTCGAACAGATCACGCAGCTCAACACGACGACCGCGAACATCATCGATTCGACCGGCAAGCTGCTCAAGGACAACACCGCGCGCATCCACGAGCAGGCGGCGAACGCGACGATCCCGATCGAGACGCTGCAGCGCGCGTTCCAGAACATCTACGAGACGATGGACGCGATCGACAGTTTCAAGCTGAAGGCGCTCGATTCGATGAAGACGACGGTGAACACGCTCGGCAACGAGGTGGAGAAGTCGCGCGGCTACATCGCGCGGGCGGAGGGCGCGACCCAGAACCGGATCGCCGGGGGCGCACCGGATCAGTTCCGGCTCGAGTCGGTGTGATGGACAGCGCGGACGAGGTGATGGCCAGCGCCGGCGCCACGCTCGCTCGGCGACGCGAGGAGCTGTCGGGATCGCCCGTCGCCGAGGCCGAGGCGCGGCGGCGTGCCCGGGCGGCGGCGCGCGCGCGGGCCAAGCGCGCGGCGGCGGCGATCGGCATCGCGAACCTCGTCATCGTTGTCGCCGCTGTCGTGATCGGGCTGGTGATGCCGATCGGGCTGTTCGGCGTGCTGGGCGTTATGCTGCTGATGCTGATCGCCACGATCGCCATCGCGGCGCAGCCCCACCGCTCCCGCCGTGCTCCGGCGCCGGAGACATTGCGGGACGTCGACCTGAAGGCGCTCCCGTCGCAGACCGAGCGCTGGCTCGCGGCGCAGCGGCCCGCCCTACCCGCGCCGGCGCGTGACCTGGTGGACCAGATCGGCCTCCGGCTTGATACGCTCGGGCCTCAGCTTGCCGCGCTAGAAGCCGGCGCTCCGGCCGGCGAGGAGGTGCGCAAGCTCGTCGCCGAACAGCTCCCCGAGTTCGTGCGTGGCTATCAGCGGGTACCCGCCAACCTTCGCACCGCGCCCCGCAACGGCCGGACGCCGGACGCGCAGCTGGTCGACGGCCTGTCGCTGATCGACCGGCAATTGGGCGAAATGAGCGCGACCCTGGCGCAAGGCGACCTCGACGCACTGGCGACCCGCGGCCGCTATCTGGAGATAAAGTACCAGGGAGACGGCGAGGGCTGAGCCTCTTGCCCGGGTGCGGGCATTCGCTAGGCTGAGGCGATGAAAGCCAGCACGCTTCGCCAGGTCCGCCAGCTCCACAATTATCTTGCGGTGTTCTTCGCGCCGGCGATCCTGTTTTTCGCCTTCACCGGCGGGCTGCAGACGCTGGGCCTGCATGAGTCGCATGGCGATGAGCCGGCGCCGCCGCGCTGGATCGGCGCCATCGCGAGCCTCCACAAGCATCAGGTGATCGCCGGCCCGCGCCACAAGCCGTCGGCCGGTGGCGATCATCGGCCCGGATCAGGCGCGCCGGTGAGCAAGCCGGGCGGCAAAGACGACGACCACGACCACGGCGGCCTAAGTCCGCTGAAGCTGTTCGTGGTGCTGCTGTCCGCCGCGCTGTTCGTCACGACCGCGCTGGGACTCGTCATCGCACTGACCAGCCGGGCGAGCCGGCGGCTGTCGCTGGTGCTGACGATCGCGGGCGTGGCGGTACCGTTGCTATTGCTGCTCTGAACGCGACAGCGCCGCCGCGTGCAGCGCAGGCGGCGCGACCAGCAGGCCAAGCGCCTGCGGGCGGGGCTGGTTGAAGGCGAGCGCCGTGCCCGCCGCGTCGCTCACCGTCGCGCCGGCCTCGCTCGCCAGCAGCACCGCGGCCGCGACGTCCCATTCATTGCCCCAGCGCGTGGTCGCGACCATATCGGCCTCACCAGCCGCCACCATCGCAATGCGCAGCGCGATCGAATTGGGTTTGGCGACCGCCACCATCAGCTCCCGCTCCGCGCGTGGCAGCGCGTCGGTCGGCACTCGCGCGCCGACAAGCGCCGCCTGGCCGCTGACTCGAAGCGGTCGGTCGCCGAGCCACGCGCCACCACCGGCGACCGCCCGCCACCGCTCGGCCCGCGCCGGCGCGTCGAGCACCCCGATGACCGGCCGACCCGCCTCGACCAGCGCCACCGACACGCACCAGCCGCGCCGCCCGCGGACATAATCGCGGGTGCCGTCTATCGGGTCGACAACCCACAGCCGCTCGCGGCCGAGCCGGTCGGCGCTGTCCGTCGTCTCCTCCGACAACCAGCCCGCGTCCGGCAGCAGCGCGCTCAACCGCTCGCGCAGCAACGCATCGACCGCCAGGTCCACCTCGCACACCGGGCTGCCGTCCGCCTTGCCCCAGCGCGCGAAGTCCCCCCGCCACCGCGCCATCGCCAGCGCCCCCGCCTCAGCGGCTACCCCCTCGACCGCGTCCGCCAGCGCGCCGAGATCAGCCACTCGCGACCGTCATGCCGTCGATCCGGATCGTAGGGACATTGGTGCCGTAGCGGAACTCCAGGTCGTTCGCCGGCGTCAGCTGGCGATACATGTCCTTGAGGTTGCCCGCGATCGCGAACTCCGCGACCGGGCCGGCGATCTGGCCATCGACGATCCGGAACCCCGCCGCGCCGCGGCTATAGTCCCCGGTCACGCCGTTGACGCCCTGCCCGATCAGCTCGGTGACGATCACTCCGTCGGCGATGTCCGCGATCAGCGTCGCCGGCGGCACATGGCCCGCCTCCATGTACAGGTTGCTGGTCGTCACGCCAGGCCCGCCACCAACCCCGCGCGCGGCGTGGCCGGTCGGCTCCAGCCCCAGTTGGCGCGCGGAGGCCGAGTCGAGCAACCACATCTCCAGCATCCCCACGTCGACGATCAGCGTCGGCGACACGGGCAGCCCCTCGCCGTCGAACGGGCGCGAGCGCAGCCCGTGCGGCCGGTGCGGATCGTCGCGGATCGTGACGCCGGGCGCGAACACTTCGGTCCCGAGCGCGTCGAGCAGGAAGCTGGTGCGCCGGGTGATCGCCTGACCGCCGATCGCGCCGATCAGATGGCCGAGCAGGCTGGTGCCCACGCGCGGATCGAACACGACCGGCATCGGCCCGCTGGGCAGCTTGCCCGGACCGACGCGGGCGACGGCCTGCTCGCCCGCGCGGCGGCCGATCGCCTCGGACGCTTCCAGCCGGCTGCGGTGGCGTGCGGAGGAGTGGGCATAGTCCCGCTGCATCCCGCCGCCGGTTCCCGCGAGCACGCTCGCCGACACGCCGTAGCCTGTCGCGGCATAAGCGCCCGCGAAGCCGTGGCTGGTCGCCAGCGCCCAGATCGACCGGGATGCGCTCGCGCCGCCGCCTTCGGAGTTGGTGACGCCCGGCACCGCGCGCGCGGCATCCTCGGCGGCGAGCGCCAGGTCGCGCAGCTCCGCCGGCGTCGCCTCTTCGCCCCCCTCCCGAATATCATCGACATCGAGCAGCGGCGGGCTCCCGTGCAGCAGCCGTTCCTCGGGTGCGAGCCCGGCCCACGCATCCTCCGGCGCCTCGCGCGCCATCGCCACCGCACGCTCCACCAGCGCCGACAGCGCATCAGGTGTCAGGTCCGACGTCGAGACGCTGGCCGAGCGCCGCCCGACGAACACGCGCAGCCCCAGATCCTGACTCTCGGACCGGCCGACGTCCTCCAGCGCACCGAGGCGGACGGAGATTTCGGTCGAGGCATCGGCGGCGAACACCGCGTCGGCGGCATCAGCCCCGGCGGCGCGGGCACGCGCGACGAGGTCCTGCGCGCGATCCTGCGCTTGGGGTGGAGTCAGCATGCTGTGCGATCTAGGGAGGCGGGCGGGCCGACGCTAGTGAAAGCAAGGGTCACCGTCGCCCTTACCCTTCCCCCCGGCTACGCCGGCGGGCTCAGCGCAAAGTGGACGATGCCCCGCATCGTCCAAGCCATGCTGGGAGCATGGCCGACCTCGCGCTCCTCTCCCGGTGGGAGAGGGAGGGAGCGGCGAAGCCGCGGAAGGGTGAGGGCGATGCGACCCTAAGCGGTCTCACCCACGACAAGGCATGCCAAAAACACCAACAGGCCCGCGAACCGGTTCGCCCGAAACCGGGCGAGTGCGCCCGCGCCGTCGTCCGGGCGCAGCGTCGCGACCTGCCAGCACAAATGCAGCGCCACCGGCGACAGCGCGAGCAGCGCCACCCAGTCCGGCCGTACCCGCCAGATCGCCAGCCCCCATCCCGCAAGCGCCGCCGCGTAGAACGCCGCCACGCCCGGCCGCACCGCCGAGCCCAGCGCCAGCGCCGACGAGCGGACGCCGATCAGCGCATCGTCTTCCCGGTCCTGCAGCGCGTAGATCGTGTCGTAGCCGACCACCCACGCGACCGACCCGGCATACAGCCACAAGCCGGGCTCCCACCGCGCAGGCGTCGAGCCGCCGGCAACGTCGGCCCACCCCACCAGCGCCGCCCAGGAGAACACGATCCCCAGCCAGGCCTGCGGCCACCAGGTGACCCGCTTCATGAACGGATAGGCGGCGACCGGCAGCAATGCGGCGACTGCGATGCCCGCGGCGAGCGGCGTCAATTGCAACAAAACAACCAGCCCGACGCAGCACAGCGCCGCCAGCCAGCCCCAGGCGAGCGGCACCGACACCGCCCCGCTCGCGACCGGACGCGACGCGGTGCGCGCCACCTGCCGGTCGAGGTCGGCGTCGACGATGTCGTTGTACACGCAGCCCGCGCCCCGCATCGCGATCGCACCGACGAGCAGCCAGGCGAGCAGGTCCCACCGCCGGACCGCAGCCCCCGCCAGCGCGACCGCCCAGGCACCGGGCCAAAACAACAGCCACCAGCCGATCGGCCGATCGAACCGCGCGAGGCTGGCGAGCGCGCCCGCGCGACCCGGTAGCCGGGCGAGCAGGCCGCGATGCTCGCTGTCGGGGACGATCTCCGCCTCTGATCTTGGGGCCATGCGCGCCCGGTACG
Organism: uncultured Sphingomonas sp.; assembly: GCF_964237335.1. Taxonomy (NCBI): domain Bacteria; kingdom Pseudomonadati; phylum Pseudomonadota; class Alphaproteobacteria; order Sphingomonadales; family Sphingomonadaceae; genus Sphingomonas; species uncultured Sphingomonas sp. Next base: position 79,820 of record NZ_CAXSHM010000011.1, on the reverse strand, counting down.
ACGCGCCGGGCCTCGCGTGCAACCGCCTCGCTTCCGCCGCGAAGGCGCGCCATGATGCGATCGTGATCCACCTGTCCGTCGCCATCGGCCGCTTCCTGGAGGCGCTGTTCTACGCCATATTGCGCGTCGCGGGCGTGCTGACGCTCGCGGCGGTGGGGATCGCGGCGGTGATCGGCCTGATGTTCGGCGCCGCGCGCTGGGCGATACGGCGGCGTTAGGCTCGGCACGAACGGCGACCTTCCTTCCTCTTCTCCGTCTATCCTGAACTTGTCGAAGGACTGTCGCTGTTCCTTAGAGAGGACAGGGCTTCGACAGGCTCAGCTTGGACGGGTAGAGAGCGCGACCGGTTCCCCACCACCTCTCGACACCCCCGCCCCCGCCGCAGGAAGCCGCCATGCCCGCCATCCCCGCCTGGCCGCCGCGTTCTACCCCGCGCCTGTTCATCGACCGCCCGCTCGCATCCGGCTCGCTGACGGTGGACGGCCCGGCGGCGCATTATCTCGGCGTCGTGATGCGGCTGAAGCAGGGCGACCCGGCGATGCTGTTCGACGACCGCACCGGCGAATGGCTCGCGACCGTCGCCAGCGTCGGCAAGCGCGACCTGGTCCTCGACGTCGCCGCGATGACGCGCCCGCGCGAGCCGGTGCCCGACCTGTGGCTGTGCGCAGCGCCGATCAGGAAGGCGCGGGTCGACTGGGTGGCGGAAAAGGCGTGCGAACTAGGCGTGGCGCGGCTCGTCCCCGTCCTCACCCGCCGCACGCTCGCCGAGCGCGTCAACACCGAGCGGCTGCGCGCGCATGCGATCGAGGCCGCCGAGCAATGCGGGCGCACCGCGTTGACGCAGATCGCCGAGCCGGTGAAGCTCGACTCGCTGCTGCGCGACTGGGCGCCGGAACGCGCATTATTCTTCTCCGACGAGACTGGCGGCACACCCGCGCTCGCGGCGATGCGGGAACGCCCCGGTCCGGCGGCGGTGCTCGTCGGCCCGGAGGGCGGCTTCGACGATGCGGAGCGCGCGGCGATCCGCGCACTCCCGCAGGCCGTTGCCGTGACGCTCGGCCCCCGCATCCTGCGTGCCGACACCGCCGCCGCCGCGATCATCGCGCTGTGGATGGCGGCGACGGGGGACTGGTGAGGGTAGATGGTGGCCGTCAGCGCCAGGCAGGTTTCGGGAAAGTGCTTGGGAAGAGCCGCTGGCACACGCTCCGCTTCCCCAATTGGGAAGGTGTTCCAAGACGATCTGGACGCCTGTAACGGAACCTCCAATTCAGGCACGCCAGCTAATCCGCCGTATCAAATCGCTCGCGAGCCGTCTTGATCGCGGCGTAGCTGTCCTCGGCCCAGCCGATCAGGCCGGCAAGCGGCGGTAGCACGGACCGGCCTAGCGGCAACAGGCTGTAGCGGACGCTGGGCGGCTTGGTCGGGAACACCTCACGGTCGATCAGCCCGTCGCGCTCCAGCTCGCGCAGCGTCTGGGTCAGCATCCGCTTGGAGATGTCCGGGATCGCACGGTGCAGTTCGCCGAAGCGGTGCGGCTGCCCCGCCAGCGCGACCAGCGCCAGCAGCGTCCATTTATCGCCGATCCGGTCGAGCACGTTGCGGACGGGACAGGCGGCGGCGTCGAACCCCCGCTCGCGCCAGTCGCTGAACATGGTGCCGAGGGGCGGAGCGTCGGTGGGCACCGCGCGGTTACCAGGCGAGGAAATCATGCCTCCTTACATCGCGCAGCGACGGTCCCTATTCAAGACCTCGTCTCTTCCGCATACCGATCAGGAGCTTTTCCATGCCTCAGCCCCGCATCCTCGTCACCGGCGCCACCGGCCAGCTCGGCGCGCTCGTCATCGACGCCCTGCTCAAGACCGTGCCTGCCGCCGACATCGCCGGCCTCGTCCGGACGCCGTCCAAGGCCGAGGGGCTGGAAAGCCGGGAAGTGCAGACCCGGACCGGCGATTACACCGACCCCGCCTCGCTCCGCACTGCGTTCGAGGGCATTGAGAAGCTGCTGTTCGTCTCGTCCGGCGATCTGGACGGCCGCGCCCAGCAGCACCGCAACGTGGTGACGGCGGCGGCGCAGGCGGGCGTCACGCTAATCGCCTACACCAGCATCCTCCACGCCGACCGCTCGCCGCTGATGCTGGCGGAGGATCATCGCCAGACGGAGGCGCTGCTCGCCGCGTCGGGGGTGCCGACCGTGCTGCTGCGCAACGGCTGGTACACGGAGAACTACCTGGCGAGCCTGCCCGCGGCGCTGGCGCATGACGCGGTGCTGGGCGCGGCCTGCGACGGCCGCATCGCCTCGGCTGCGCGCGCCGACTATGCCGATGCCGCCGCCGCCGTGCTGACGTCGCCCCACGATCAGGGCGGCCGCACCTATGAGCTGGCAGGCGACGCCGCCTATACGCTCGCCGAGCTGGCGGCGGAGCTGTCGCGCCAGGTCGGCCGGCCGATCGCCTATCACGACCTGCCCCAGGCCGAGTTCGAGAAAATGCTGCTCGGCGCGGGCCTGCCGCCGTTCCTCGCCGCGCTGCTCGCCGACAGCGACGCGGGCGCCGCCAAGGGCGGGCTTTTCGACGACAGCGGCGAGCTCGGTCGCCTGATCGGCCGCCCGACCACGCCGCTGGCGACCAGCATGGCCGCGGTGCTCAAGGCCGGCTGAGCGCGTCCATCCAGGAGAGTTCCTATGACCTTACCCATCCTCCATTACGTCTACGATCCGCTCTGCGGCTGGTGCTACGCCGCCGAGCCGCTGGTCCGCGCGGCCGTCACGGCACGCATCCCCGTCGTCCTCCATGGCGGCGGGCTGTAGGACCCGGGCGTCCACGCCACCGACGCCAAGCGGCGGATGATGCGCGACACCGACGCGCATATCAGCCGGCTGACCGGCCAGGTGTTCGGCCCGACCTATCTCGACGGCCTGCTGGTCGATCCCGCCAGCGTCTGGTGGTCGCGCCCGACGGTCGCCGCCGTGCTGGCCGCCGAGGCGGTGCGCGCCGACGCCGGGGTCGCGATGGTCAAGGCGATCCAGCACGCCCATTATGTCGCCGGCCAGCCCGTGGTCGACGACGAGGTGCTGGTGGTGGCGGCGGCCACGGCCGGGCTGGACACCGCGGCGTTCCGCGACGCGATCGCGGCGGTGCCGGTCGACCGCCACATCCAGGATACCCGCTCGCTGATGCGCCGCCATGGGCTACAAGGCTTCCCGAGCTTCCTGCTGGAGCGCGACGGCATCCTGGAACATCTGCCGCACGAGGGTTGCTACGGCCGGCCCGACGCCTTCGTGGCAGCCATCCGTGCCGCCGTCCTTTCCCGGCTTACCGCCTGACGCACGACCTATCACTCATCCCGGACCCAAGGGAACGATCATGTCTGTCAGTGACATGCGTTCACTGCCGCTACCGCCCGCCTTTGAAGCGCCTAGTCATCCAGCTTGTCATGAGCGTCGGCCTTGCCCCTGATCCAATATCCGCCGGCCTTGACCCAATCGCGCGGATGATGCTGACCATCGATGATATAGGAGCGCAGCGTCCGCGCGACGCCTGCCTCCGCCGCGATCCAGATGAAGCCGTCGCCAGCAGGAAGATTGTACCTGGCCATGGCGTACTGCAGCAGCGCCGCATCGTCGTTGCCATCGCTACGGACCAGCCAGACGCCGACCCACTGCGCCTCGCTCCGGAAACGCTGCCGATCCGCCACATCCTCGACGACAACGAAGGTGGTGACGCTCGTCCCAGCCGCTGCTTCCTCCAACCAGCGGCCGATCGCGGGCAGCGCCGTTTCGTCCCCTATGAGCCAGTACCAGTCGAAGTCGGGCGGGATGATCGCGGACCCGCGCGGCCCACCGATCTCCAGCTGCTCGCCGGGACGGGCGGCAAGCGCCCACGCCGTCGCGATCCCGGCATCATGAACCGCAAAGTCGATCGTCAATCGGCCGGCGGCTACGTCGAAGCGACGCGGCGTGTAGTCGCGCATCTGGTCTGCGCCATCATCTTCGGCCGGGAAGAACAGCTTGATGTGGTCGTCGAAAGACAGGCTTGTAAAGCCGGCCAGGTCATCAGACGTGAACTCGACCCGTATCATGTGCGGGTTCAGCCTCACGACAGTGTCGACCGTCAGCAAGCGCCGTTGCGATTCGTGGCGGACGCGGTTGATCCGGCGCTCGCTCATGGTTCAGGCTCCCGCCTTCATCGCGCGGATGTCCGCTTGCAGGGTCGGGCCGGTGGGACTCCAGCTCAGCCGCTCGCGCGTCAGCGTGTTGGACGCAGACATGTCTTTGGACGCAAATGCCGCAAGCCAACCAAAATGAGCCTCGGCCTCATCCGCGCTGATTGATTGCACGGGCAGGCCGAAGGTTTCGCCGATCGTCTCGGCGATCCTGCGGACGCTGATCGCCCCCTCGGCGGTGCCATGGTAGCGCGCGCCGGCCTCGTTCCGCTCCAGCGCCAGCCGGTATAAGCGGGCAGTGTCGGAGACGTGCGCGGCCGACCAGTTGTTGGTGCCCTCACCGACATAGACCGAGACGCCCTTTTGCCAGGCAAGCTCGATCAGATCGCTCACCAGCCCCTGTTTGTGCGTGTCGTGGATCTGCGAGTTGCGCATGGCACTGACGTGGATGCCGCGCTCGACGAGTGCCTGCCCGGCCAACTCGGACGCGACACGTGGGTTGGGGCTATGGGCGGCAAAAACGTCTTCGGCCGCCGGTTCGCCAGGCTTGGCCGATCCCATGGCGGTGCTGGACGTGATGATAAGTGGCTTGGTGGTGCCCTCCAGCCCGGCGCCCAGTGCCGTGATCGCGCGAGCGTCCTTCTGGCAGTTCTCGGTAAAGTTCAGGAAATTGTGATCAAACGCCGCGTGGATCACGCCGTCGCACGAGGCCGCACCGTGCATCAGGCTGTCGAAATCCTCGATGTCGCCGCGATGCGGCTCGGCGCCAGCAGCGACCAGCGTCTCGGCACCGACATCCGATCGGGTCAGGCCCAGCACCTGATGACCTTCCGCCAGCAGTTCGGGAATAATGTGAGAGCCGATGAAGCCGGTAGCACCGGTCAGGAACACGCGCATCGAAAGTTCTCCATTGCAGATGCACGCCCCTATCGATGCAGAGGTTATCGCGGAAAAGTGGTGACTGTTTCCTACTATAATGCTTAAGAGGCTGGCGATGGCGACTGCCCCCGACAATCCTCTTGGATTCTACCTCAGGGATCGCCGCGCAAGGCTTGATCCCGGTGCGTTCGGCTTCCCGACCAAGCGGCGTCGCACACCTGGTCTGCGTCGGGAGGAGGTCGCTCAGCGCGCCAACATCAGCCCTGCCTGGTATACCTGGCTCGAACAGGGCCGGGGCGGAGCACCATCGCCCGACGTGCTGAACCGCATAGCCGGCGGCCTGATGTTGACCGAGGCGGAGCGCGAGCATCTGTACCTACTTGCGCTCGGCCGTCCGCCGGAGGTCCGCTACAGGGCAAGGGACAGCGTAACGCCGCGCCTGCAGCGCCTGCTCGACGGGATGCTCGCCAGCCCGGCTATCATCAAGACGGCGACCTGGGACGTGGTGGCATGGAATCGGGCAGCGGCGCTCGTGCTGACCGATTACGGGGCGCTGCCGCTGAAGGAGCGCAACATCCTGCGGCTCGTCTTCAGCAACGACCGGGTGCGTGGGTCTCAGGAGGATTGGGAAAGCACCGCCCGCTTCGTGGTCGGCGCGTTCCGGGCCGACGCGGCGCGCGCCGGCGCTGTGTCCGAGGTCAGCCAGCTCGTCACCGAGTTGCGCGCGGCCAGTCCCGAGTTCGCGGCGCTGTGGGCCGACAACGACGTGCGCTTCCATGGCGAAGGCGCCAAGCGGCTGCGCCACTCAGTGCTGGGCGCAATCGAACTGGAATATTCCGGCTTCGCCGTGGATGGCCGCCCCGACCTCGGCATGATCGTCTACAATCCGGTCGACCCTGACGTCGCCGAACACATCCGATCGCTGCTCACGGCGTAGTCAGCAAACGGTTCCCGATTGGGAAGCTCCAACGAATACACGGTTTTGAAGCCTGGCCTTCCCTGATTTGATGCCGAATACCACCACCCGCATCCCCACTGGCGCAGTCCCACGTCGGTGCGTAAGGCGCGAGGCATGACGACCAAGGCCGACATCGCTCCGAGTTCCCCGGTCACCGAGAGCCGCGATCAACTCGTCCAGAGCTTCGCGCGCGGCGAGAAGCCGGCGGATCGCTGGCGCATCGGCACCGAGCATGAGAAGTTCGTCTATCGCACCGCCGACCACCGCGCGCCGTCTTACGACGAGCCTAGCGGCATCCGCGACCTGCTGGGCGATCTGGAACGCTACGGCTGGCGACCGGTCGAGGAGACCAGCGCACACGGCACCAACGTCATCGCGCTGTCGGGCGCCGACGGATCGGTCAGCCTGGAGCCCGCCGGCCAGTTCGAGCTGTCGGGCGCGCCGCTCGAGACGCTGCACCAAACGTGCCAGGAAACCGGCCGGCATCTGGAACAGGTGAAGGCGGCGGGCGAGCGGCTGGGTTTGGGTTTCCTGGGGCTGGGCATGTGGCCCGACAAGACGCGCGCCGAGCTGCCCGTCATGCCCAAGGGCCGGTACGACATCATGCGCCGGCACATGCCGCGCGTCGGCACCATGGGCCTCGACATGATGCTGCGCACCTGCACGATCCAGGTGAACCTCGACTATGCGTCGGAAGCCGACATGGTGAAGAAGTTTCGCGTCGGGCTCGCGTTGCAGCCGCTGGCGACCGCGCTGTTCGCCGCCTCGCCGTTCACCGAAGGCAAGCCCAACGGCATGCTGTCGTACCGCAGCCATATCTGGTCGGATACCGATCCGCAACGCACCGGCATGCTGCCGTTCGTGTTCGAGGACGGGTTCGGCTACGAGCGCTATGCCGACTATGCGCTCGATGTGCCGATGTACTTCGTCTATCGTGACGGCCGTTATATCGACGCTGCCGGGCTGAGCTTCCGCGACTTCCTCAAGGGCGAACTGTCGGTGCTGCCGGGCGAGAAGCCGACGCTGGACGACTGGACCGACCATCTGTCGACCGCCTTTCCCGAGGTGCGGCTGAAGACGTTCCTCGAGATGCGCGGTGCCGACGGCGGTCCGTGGAACCGCATCTGCGCGCTGCCGGCGCTCTGGGTCGGGCTGTTGTACGACAGCCAAGCGCTCGATGCGGCGTGGGACCTCGTCAAGGATTGGAGCCTCGAGGACCGTCAGGCACTGCGCGACCAGGTGCCGCGCCTCGCGCTCGACGCGCCGTTGCCGGGCGGGGGCCGCTTGCGCGACATCGCCGGGCAGGTGCTCGACATCGCCCACGCCGGGCTCGCCGCCCGCGCACGGCTGGACGCGTCGGGCAGCGACGAGACGGGCTTCCTCGATCCGTTGCGCGAGATCGTGCGGCGCGGGACGGTGCCGGCGGAGGTGATGCTGGATCGATATCATGGTGTCTGGGGTGGCGACGTGTCGCGCCTCTACGACGAGGCGAGCTTCTGACGGCGCGTGACGGCGGCGGTGCGGGTTGGACGCGCCACGCGTTCCGAGCCGCGGTCGTCTTCGCCGCCGCGGGCGCGGTCAGCCGGTTCACCTTCCGCCATTTCGAGACGCGATGGCAGATCGCGATCTTCTGGGTGGTGGTGCTGGCCTACCAGCTGCTGCTGCGGCCCGCGACCGGGCGGCGCATCTCGATCGCTTCCACGCTGCTCGACCTCGGCTACGTCGCCGTCGCGATCATCGCGATGAAAGTCGCGATCGAGGGCCTGCCGTGGAGACACTAGCGGATTATCGCTGCGGAACTGATTTAGATACGCGATACCGGAGGAAACCCGCGCGTCAGGGAAGCTTAGCGAGATGGGCGCGGATGGCATCCCGTCGCTGGTCCGGCGTCGCGGCGTCCCAAGCCGCTGCCAGATCGGGTGGGAGCCAGAGGAACCGCTTGACCGTATCGGTGCGAGGACGGCCACGAGGGCGCTTTGGGATGTCGGCCGCGCCAAGATCTAGCGGCTGCACGCGCTTACTCATGACTTTCCTTCCCAGCAGAACGCAGTCATTTGACGCGCTCGATCTTCCTATTTCGTTCGGAGTGGCGGGAACCCGCTCCAGCACCCTCGACAACTCACCCCACCTGCGCACTGTCCATGATCGCCGTCGCACGTGGCAGGTCGGTGTCGAAATAATGGAGCGCGGGCGCGGAATAGGCGATCAGGTACAGCCGCCCGTCGATCACCGCGCCGCGCGCCTCGCCCAACCGCGTCAGCTCGCCCACCGTGTAGCGATAGCGGAGGCGGAAGCCCGGTCGACCCGCGAACGTCGCCGGCGCCACCGCCTCGGTCGTGAAGTCGGGCGCGGCCTCCGTGATGCGCGTCGTGCGCTCCAGCAGCTCGGCGATGTCGGTCGGGCGCATCGCGGCGGCGAAATGCGGCAGCGGCTCGCGCTTGCGGTTCGGCTCGCGCGCGATCGGCTGACCGTCGGCGACGCCGCCCAGGAACACGATCTGGTTTAGCAACGGGCCGTCGAGGCTCCACAGCTCCTCCGCCTTGATCGGATGCTTCGACCAGCGGTTCCAGCCCGCTCCCGCCGCCACGCTGAGCGTCGAGCCCGCGACCGGCGTGCGGGCGGCGGCGACCTCCGTCCATTTCGCCACCGCTGGTGCGGCGAGGCCGAGCATCAGCGCCATCGGAACCGTTGTCGCTCGCATCATCAGTTCCCGTCCGCCATCGCCTGCAACACCGCGCGGTCGGACGCCTCCGGCACCCGCGCCAGATAGGTGGCGAGCGCCGCCCGCCCCTCGGTCGTGCGACCCTCGCGCATCAGCACCAGCCCGAGCCCGCGCCACGTCGTCGCCGGCGCATCGGGCAGCACCGCCGCCTGCCGGTACAATGCCTCGGCCGTCAGCTGATCGGCTCCCTTGCCCCGCGCGCGATAAAGCTCGGCGCGCGCATAGAGCAGCGGCCCGGTCCAGGTGCCGCGCGCCAGCGTCTGCAGCACGTATTCGCTGCCGCCGAAATCGTTGAGCTTGATCTGGTCGTCGATCAGCATCGGCCAGATCGGCGCGATGCCGGTGCGATACTCGTCAACGCCGTCGAAGTCGGTCGCGCCCGCCTCTAACGTCTGGCCCTCGCGCGCCAGATACGCCATCCGCTCGACATCCATCGGGTGCGAGGCGAACGGGCCGTAGTCGGCGTCCTTCAGGCTTTTGACGTGCAGCGCACTTGCCTGCGCGTCCTTCTCCTCGCGCATGCGCATCCAGATCGCGCTCGCCGCCATCGGGCGATAGCCGGCGCCGCTCATGCGATGCAGCCCGCCCAGGTCGGCCTCGCGTTCCTGGTTTCGGGTGTAGGCGTAATAGCCGGCGATGAAGCCGGGCGTGTAGTTGCGGGGCTGACCGGTCGTGAACGAGGCGACCGTCAGCCATGATCCCCAGTTGGTCATCGACCGCTGCTTGCGCAGGCCGGCCAGGCCATGCCGGTTCTCGAAATGGGTGAACTCATGGCCAACGATCGCGGCCAGCTCCGCCTCGTCCCGGACGCGCAGCAGGAGCCCGGAATAGATCTGCAGGACGCCGTTGGGCGCCATGCTCGCGTTGGAGATCGGCGCCCGCACAAGATATAGGCGCACGCTCGCACAGGAGCTTTCGCCCACCGCCCGGCACAATACGTGGCGAAGATAGGCGTTCACCGCGGAGTCGCGGATCACCATCTTCGACGTCTTTAACTCGCGCTCGTCTTCGTCTGCCTCGGCCCACACGCCCTGCTCGTCGCGGCCGATCGGCTGGTAGCCGGGCGCGGACGGCGATCCGGTCGGCTTGGGATCGCTCGTGCCCGTGCCGGCGAGCGAGGCGAGCAGCGCAAGCGCCGCAACGAAGCTCGCCATCACGGATGGCTCGCGGGCGGCGTCGGAAAGCCCTTGAGCAATTCGCGGACGCGCTTGGTCGCGCCGTCCGCCTGGCGCGGGTCGCCGCCCATCGCCGCGTCGACGTTCATCCAGATGAGGTCGCCCGTGTGCAGGTCGACCAGCCCGGCATAGCCGGTGTGCTGCCCCGACGTCACCACCAGCGCGCTGATCCCCGTCGCGCCCGCGACCAGGAACCCCGCGACCTGCCGCAGCTTGCGCCCCCTCGTGCCATAGGCGTCGTTGGTGAAGACGAAGAGCGCGTAATCGCCGCCCGTCGCGCCCGCCAGCCCGGCGACGCCCGGCCCCAGCGTGTACTCGAAGCCGCTCTTCTTGGTGGGCAGGCGATCGTGCTTGAACAGGCGGTGCTGGCGCACGGTGTCGGCGACCGCGCCGAACAGCGCGCGGTAGTCGGCCAGCAGCGCAGCCGCGTCGGCCTCGGCCTCCGGCATGAACACCACTTCCGTCGCGCCGCCGGGCTTCGCGGCGGTCACCGCCTGCGCGATATTGGCGCGCGCATCGCGCGTCCAGCTCGCGTTGGGGCTGACGGTGCCACCCGCCGACTGCGACCCGACCCGAACCTCCGGCCGGAACACCAGGATGCGGATCGGATGGTCGACCGGATAGGCGAAGCCCGGCCGCACGGCCGACTTCTGCTGCGCGAGCGCCGGCGTGGCCGCCGCCAGTACGCAGCACGCCAACAGCAGGGCGCGATGTCGGAACTTCATGTGGATACCCCCCGGTATCGGAGGAGTAGAGCAAGTCGCAGGGCGGATCGCAAGCGGACAGTTCGCACGGGGCGGAAGTTGTTTGGTCGTGGTGAAGGGGCTTAGTCCGCTCTGATCCTGCTCCGCCAGGGGGAGGTGGCCGGCGCAGCCGGTCGGAGGGGGAGGCACCCCAAACATCAGCCAGTCCTCCCCCTCCACCAGCTTCGCTGGTCCCCCTCCCCCTGGCGGGGGAGGATGACCGGACAGACCTCAGGCCTCTGGCGCCCCGATCCCACGCGGTCGTGTGCCGGCGATCCACCGCCAGGCGCGCGGGATCGCGCCGCGGCGTTCCATCCAGGTCCAATAGGCGCGGTAGTCGGGATCGAGCGACAGGTGCCGCTCCTCCGTCCGCGCCCGCCACCAGTAGATGCCGCTCGTCGCGGCCAGCAGCAGCGTCGCCCGCGCGCCGTCGCTCATGCTGCCTGTGGTCAGGACCGGCAGCGTCGACAGCCACCAGAAGGCGTTCTTGGCGAGATACGCCGGGTGCCGCGACCAGGCATAGACGCCGTGCGTCAGGATGCCGCGGTTGGTCAGGTTGGAAAAGCGCAGCCCGAACGCACAGGTCGCGGCGGCATAGATCGCCGTCAGCACCACCAGCACCGCGCCCCAGACGGCCAGCAGCAGCGGATGGCCGCCGAACCACCAGCTCCAGTCGGCGGTGCCGGGGTGGTAGTCGAGCGGACCGTTCGTATCCATCAGGATGAACGGCGGATAGCAGATCAGCGCCGCCGCCCAAGCTGCCGCGAACGGATTGGCCGAGCGGATGTGCGAATCGAGCGGCCGGAAGGTGAGCAGATAGCCGACGCTCGCCAGCGACACGTCGACGACGAACATCGCCGACACCAGCGCGCCCGACAGCGCCACCGGATCGCGGACCAATCCTCCGAGATCGGCGCGGACAAGCTGGCCGAACCCCGGCGGCACGATCGCCAGCATGAACGGCAGGAAGAACGCCTTCACCGCCCACGCGCGACAATGGCCTGCGATCGCGGGCCCATCGGCGGGCGCTCCCGTCAGCCAAGCGCCGAGCGCCCAGGCGCCGTCGCGCGGCTCCGTCAGCCGCCGGTCGAGCCAGAGCACATACGGTACCGACAGCACCAGCGCCGCCGGCGCGAGCCATTCGAGGCACCACATTGCGAAGACGAACGGCCCCTGCCAATAGAAGCGGCCCGCGAAACAGATCAGCGCCATGCCGGCCCAGGTCGCCCACAGGCCGGCGAGTTTCGCCAGGCTGATGTCGATCGTCTCGCGCCATGGCTTGGGCGACGCCCAATCGATCCCGGTCGATGCGCGGCGATGCACCTTGTCGACCAGCAGCGACCAGCCGATCATCGGCATCGCGCAGGCGACGAGCCCGACGAGCGCCGAATAGGGCCCGTCCATCCCGTAACGGCGCGCGACGGCCAACCACCCCGCCAACCCCGCGACGCCGACGATCCCCACCCAGCCGCTCACCGCCGACCGCGGCCGCGGATCGGACACGATCGTGCCGGAGGGAGCGGACGTGGCAAGACCGGTATCGTGGAACACGAGCCGGGCAGTACGACCGCAATGGTAAGGATCGCGTGAACTCAGGTGTCGAGCCGGCCTCGGGCACGCCTTGAAAGGGGAGTCATTGGAACCACGCGGTTCCTCGCCTATGTGCAGCACTGCTGACCTATCGTTGCGGCGGGGGGTCGGTTTGCTAGGTGCGTGACAATCAAGAGGAAGATGGTGGACAGCGCTTCTCGAATCGAGGAACGGCGGGACACGCCCGGGAGCGACGTGCGGGGACACGACGTGCTAGGCGACGAGTTCTCGGGCGACGAGCGCACCGTCTCGAAGGCGACGGCGCCCGAGTCCGGCGCGCCGATGGTGGCCGAGGCGGAACCGTCGTCGCGCCTGCGCCGTCTGCGCAAGCCGTTGCTCCTGGTCGCGCCGATCGTGCTCGTCGTCGGCGCGCTGCTGTTCTACCTCGGCAGCGGGCGGTTCGAGGATACGGACAACGCGTATCTCCAGGCCGGGCTCGTCTCCGTCAGCCCCAACGTCGCCGGTCGGGTCGTGTCGGTCGAGGTCCGCGACAACCAGGTCGTCCGCAAGGGCGACGTGCTGTTCCGTCTGGATCCCGCGCCCTACCGCGACGCGGTCGACGAGGCGCAGGCACAACTCGCCACCGCGAAGGCCGAGATCGGGTCGCTGCGCGCCAATTACGCGCAGGGGCAGTCGGAACTGGCGCTGGCGCGGCAGCGCGTGCTGTTCGCCGACCGCGAGGCCGCCCGCCAGAAGGATCTGCTGGCGGAGGGCATCTCCAGCCAGGCGCAATATGACCAGGCGCTGCTCGCGGCGCGCACCGCCGGCCAGTCGATCCAGACCACGTCGCAGCAGAATGCGAGCGTCCAGGCGTCGCTGTCGGGCAACGTCAACGCGCCAGTCGTGAGCCAGCCCGGCGTGCAGCGCGCGCAGGCCGCGCTCGATCGCGCGACGCTGAACCTCGGCTACACGATCGTGCATGCGGCGCAGGACGGCATCGTCGCCAAGGTCGACCAGCTTCAGGTCGGCGACTACGTCACCGCGGCGCGGCCGGTGTTCTCGCTGGCCGGCAACCGCTTGTGGGTGGAGGCGAACTTCAAGGAGAACCAGCTACGCTACATGCGGCTGGGCCAGCCGGCGACGATCAAGGTCGACGCCTTTCCCGACCTGCACCTGACCGCGCGGCTGACGAGCTTCAGCCCGGGCACCGGCAACAGCTTCGCGGTGCTTCCCGCCGAGAATGCGACGGGCAATTGGGTGAAGGTCGTCCAGCGCCTGCCCGTCGAGCTGACGATCGATCGCGTGCCGGCGGACGTGCCGCTGCACGCGGGCCTGAGCGTCGAGGTGTCGGTCGACACCGGCCACCAACGCCACCTGTTCGGCGGCGACACGGTCGCGCCGTCTCCTGCCGGGGCCACGCAGTCCCGGTGACCGCCAGCGACCAGCCTGCCGCGGACCAGTATCCGGACACGACCACCCGCCGCTTCATCACCGCATCGGTGATGGCGGCGACGGTCATGAACTCGCTCGATTCGACGATCGCCAACGTCGCGCTGCCGCACATGCAGGGCAGCGTCGCGGCGTCCGCCGACCAGATCACCTGGGTACTGACGTCGTACATCGTGGCGGCCGCGATCTGCACGCCGCTGACCGGCTGGCTTGCCGGGCGGTTCGGGCGCAAGCGGCTGATGCTGTTCTCGATCGTCGGCTTCACGATCGCGTCGGGGCTGTGCGGCGTGTCCACGGGCCTGGGCGAGCTCGTCGGCTTCCGGCTGCTCCAGGGCGTGTTCGGCGCCGCGCTCGTGCCCATGAGCCAGGCGATCCTGCTCGACATCAACCCGCCCGAGCGACACGGCCCGGCCATGTCGATCTGGGGCATGGGCGCGATCCTGGGGCCGATCGTGGGGCCGGCGCTGGGCGGCTGGCTGACCGACAATTACAACTGGCGCTGGGTGTTCTTCATCAACCTGCCGATCGGCATCCTCGCCTTCGGCGGCCTGTGGTTCTTCCTCAGCGAGACCAAGTCGCTCGCGCGGGTGAAGCTCGACCTGTTCGGCTTCGCGATGCTGGCGCTCGCCATCGCCTCGCTCCAGCTGATGCTCGATCGCGGCCAGCAGCTCGACTGGTTCTCGAGCGGGGAAATCCGCGTCGAAGCGGTGGCGGCGGCCTTCTTCTTCTACCTGTTTCTCGTCCAGACGCTGACGGCGCGCCGGCCGTTCATCGACATCTCGCTCTTCGCCGACCGCAATTTTGTCGCGGCGTCCCTGCTCGGCTTCTTCCTCGGCGTGTTGCTCTTCTCGGTGCTCGCGCTGCTGCCGCCGATGCTGGAGGAGCTGATGGGCTATCCGGTGGTGCTCACCGGCTTCGTCACCGCGCCGCGCGGCATGGGCACGATGATCTCGATGATCGCGGTGGGCCAGCTCATCAAACGGGTCGACGCCCGGATCCTGATCGGCGTCGGGCTGATGCTGGCCGCCTATTCCACCCGCCGGATGAGCGGCTTCTCGCTGGGCATGGACGAGAGCCTCATCATCTCGTCGGGGTTCATCCAGGGCCTGGGCACCGGGCTCATCTTCGTGCCGCTGTCGACGGTCGCGTTCGCGACCCTCAGCCCCACGCTGCGCAACGAGGGCGCGGCGATGTTCACGCTCACCCGCAACATCGGCTCGGCGATCGGCATCTCGGTGCTGCAGTTCATGACGATCCGCAACGCCGACACCGTCCATGCGCGGCTGGTGGAGGGCGTGCGGCCGGACAATCCCGCGCTGATCGCCGCGATGCCGGACGCGGACTTCACCGCGCTCGGCACGCTCGCCCGGCTCAACGCGGAGATCACCCGCCAGGCGTCGATGGTGTCCTATACCGACGCCTTCTACGCGCTGTTCGTGGTGACCCTGGTCGTCACGCCGTTGATCCTGCTGATGCGCCCGTCTCGCCTCGGCGCGGACACGCCCACCATGCACATGGACTGATCCGACATGCCGTCCTCCCTTCGAGCCGCGCTGGCTGCGATGCTCGCGACGTCCGTACTCGCCGGCTGCACGGTCGGTCCCAATTTCCGGCGGCCCGCGCCGCCGGGCGACGCGGCCTATCTGGCGCCCGGCGAGACGCGCCGGCCGGCATCGGGGCCGCTCGCGGTCACGGGCGAGGGACCCGCGCTCCGCTGGTGGACGGCGTTCGGCTCGCCCGAGCTCGATGCGCTCGTCGACCAGGCGATCGCGCGCAATGCGAGCCTGGAGGCGAGCAACGCGACACTCGCCGCCGCGCGCCAGCAGATCGCCGCGGCGCGTGGGCGCCAGTTGCCGCAGGTGGATGCCGACGCGCGCGTCGATCACGAGCAGGTCAACCTCGCCGCCTATGGCTTCAACACCGGTACCGGGAACCCCGAGTTCAACCTCTATTCGATCGGCGGCGGCGTGTCGTTCGACCTCGATCTGTTCGGCGGCAACCGTCGCCGCGTCGAGCAGAGCGTCGCGCAGGCGGAGACGCAGCTGCGCCAGACCCAGGCCGCGCATCTGACGGTCGCCGGCCAGGTGGTGAACCAGGTGCTGCTGATCGCCGCGATCCGCGCGCAGATCGCCACCGCCGACGCGATCCTGGCGGAGGATCAGCGCAACGTCGACCTGACGCAGAAACGCCGACAGGGCGGCGAAGGCACGCTGGTCGAGGTGCTGAACGCGCAGAGCCAATATCAGGACGATCGCGGCGACCTGCCCCAGCTCGACCAGCAGCTCGCCGAAGCGCGCCACCTGCTCGCGACGCTGGTCGGCGTGTCGCCCGCATCTCTCGGCGCGACCGACTTCGACCTCGCGCGGCTGAGCCTGCCCGCGCAGGTGCCGGTCACCCTGCCCTCCGCGCTGGTCCACAAGCGGCCCGATATCCTGCAGGCGGAGGCGCGGCTGCACGACGCGACTGCTGCGGTGGGGGTCGCGACCGCGCAGCTTTATCCCGACATCACGCTGGGCGCGACGGTGACGCAAGGCTCGCCCAACCTCGGCGACCTGCTGAACGGCGCATTCCGCGGCTTCGACGTGTTCGGCGGGGTGACGGCGCCGCTGTTCCACGGCGGCACGCTGAAGGCGGAGCAACGCGCGGCGATCGACCAGGCGCGCGCGGCGGACGCCGCCTATCGCCAGACGGTGCTGGACGCGTTCCGCCAGGTCGCCGACCTGCTCCAGGCGATAAACAGCGACGCGCGGTCGGTGGCCAACCAGCAGCAGGCGGTCGACGTCGCGCAGCGCTCGCTCGGCCTGTCGCGGCGCAGTTTTCAGGTCGGCAATTCGGGCATCCTCCAGGTGCTGGAGTCGGAGCGATTGTATCAGCGCGCGAGCTCCAACCTCGTCGATGCGCAGGCGCGACAATATCTGAACGTCGCACGCCTGTATGTGGCGACGGCGGGCGGCTGGACTGGGCCGGCGACCGACGGCGCCTGACGCGACCGGCACCATCACGCGGACCTGCGCGTTGAGCGACGCAGGAGAATGACCATGCTTCAGACACGTGACCTCGGCAGCCACGGCCTCCGGGTATCCGCCCTCGGCCTCGGCTGCATGGGGATGAGCCAGTCCTATGGCGCGGCGGACGAGGCCGAGTCGGTCGCGACCATCCATCGCGCGATCGACCTGGGTGTGACGCTGTTCGACACCGCCGAGGTCTATGGCCCGTTCGTCAACGAGGAACTGCTCGGCCGCGCGCTCAAGGGCCGGCGCGACCAGGTGACGATCGCGACCAAGTTCGGCTTCCGGATCGAGGACGGCAGGATGACCGGCACGGACAGCCGGCCCGACCACATCCGTGCGGTGGTCGATGCGTCGCTGAAGCGGCTGGATACCGACCATATCGACCTGCTCTATCAGCACCGCGTCGACCCGCAGGTGCCGATCGAGGACGTCGCCGGCGCGGTCGGCGAGCTGGTGCAGGCAGGCAAGGTGCGGTTCTTCGGCCTGTCCGAGGCGGGCGCGGGAACGATCCGCCGCGCGCATGCGACCCACCCTGTCACCGCGTTGCAGAGCGAATATTCGCTGTGGGAGCGCAATCTGGAGGACGAGATCATCCCGCTGCTGCGCGAGCTTGGCATCGGCTTGGTGCCCTTCAGTCCATTGGGACGCGGGTTCTTGACCGGCACCGCGAAGCCGGCGGAGGATTGCCCGGACACCGATTACCGCCACACCGACCCCCGCTTCCAGGGCGACAGCTACGTGGCCAACATGGCTGCCGCCGGCGTGGTGCGCGATCTCGCGGAGGCCAAGGGCGCCAAGCCCGGCCAGATCGCGCTCGCCTGGCTGCTCGGCAAGGGCGAGGACATCGTGCCGATCCCCGGCACCAAGCGGCGCGCGTATCTCGAGGAGAATGTCGCGGCGGCGGCAATTACCTTGGACGAGGGCGAGATGCGGCGGCTGGACGATGCGTTGCGCCCCGGCACCGTCTCCGGCCCGCGCTATACCGAGCGCGCGATGGCGATGGTCGACCGCTGATCGGTCGGACAAAGGGCATCACGGCGGCGTTGAGGTCGGGTCCGCGGTGGCGCTAGGACGCCGTATCTTCCCCGATACGGACAGCGCTCATGCCCCACCGCCTCGATCCGGCGATCCTGCGCGAATATGACATCCGCGGCGTCGTCGGTGCCGCGCTGGGCCGGGAGGACGTGCGCGCGATCGGGCGCGGGTTCGCTACCCGGGTGCGTCGCGCGGGCGGCCGCCGCGTCGTGGTGGGGCGCGATGGGCGCACCACCTCGCCGATGCTGGAGGCGGCGCTGATCGAGGGGCTGACGGCGGCCGGCGTCGATGTGGTGCGGATCGGGCTCGGGCCGACGCCGATGCTCTATTACGCCGAAGCGGAGCTGGAGGTGGACGGCGGCATCCAGGTGACCGGAAGCCACAATCCGCCCGACTACAACGGCTTCAAGCTGGTGCTGGGGCACCGCTCGTTCTTCGGCGACGACATCCAGGAGCTGGCGGTGCTGGCGGCGGCGGACGACCGGAGCGAGGGCGATGGCGAGGGCGCGGAGGCGGGAGAGGTCACCGACGCAGACGTCATGGACGATTACGTCGACCGGCTGATGCGCGGATTTTCGGGCGGGGCGTACCGGATCGGCTGGGACGCGGGCAATGGCGCGGCGGGGCCGGTGGTGGAACGGCTGGTCAAGCGGCTGCCCGGCGAGCACCATCTGCTGTTCACCGACGTCAACGGCACCTTCCCCAACCACCACCCCGATCCGACGATCGAGGACAATTTGGCGGACCTGAAGGCGCTGGTGGCGGACAGGCAGCTCGATTTCGGCGTGGCGTTCGACGGCGACGGGGACCGGATCGGCGCGGTGGATGGGCTGGGCCGCATGGTCTGGGGCGATCAATTGCTGTCGATCCTCGCCGAGCCCGTACTGCTGGCACTACCCGGTGCAACGATCGTCGGCGACGTGAAATCGTCGGACGCGCTGTTCGGGCGGATCGTTGAGCTGGGCGGCACGCCGCTGATGGCGCGCACCGGCCATGCGCCGATGAAGGCGGCGATGATCGCCGCGCATGCCCCGCTCGCGGGCGAGATGAGCGGGCACATCTTCTTCGCGCACGGCTGGTACGGGTTCGACGACGCGCTGCTCGCCGCCATCCGCCTGATCGAGGCGCTGACCGGGATCGGCCGCTCGCTGGCCGATCTCAGGGGCGCGATGCCGGCGCTGGTCAACACGCCCGACATCCGCATCGACGTGGACGACGCGCGCAAGCGGGCGGTGGTGGACGAGGTGATCGCGCGATTGCGTGCGTCGGGCGGCAATGTCGACCGCACCGACGGCGTGCGCATCGCGACGCCGGACGGCTGGTGGCTGCTGCGCGCGTCCAACACCCAACCGATGCTGACCGCGCGAGCGGAAGCGCGGACGCCCGAGGGACTCGACCGGCTGCTCGCCGAACTGGACGCGCAACTGAGGTTGAGCGGGGTGGAGCGCTGACACTATTCAGCATGGCGACCGCGCCGTTGCCCGCCGACCCGCCTGCTGTTACCTTGGCATAGGTTGGGCAAAGGGGATGTTGCTCGTGACGATGACCACTCAGGAGATGATGCTGATCGAGCAGCGCGTCAGCAACGATGCGCCAAGTGCCGGGGTGGCGTATCTGCTGTGGCTGTTCCTGTGGCCCGTCAGCGCGCACCGCTTCTATCTCGGTCGCCCCGGCACGGCTGTGCTGCAAATCCTGTCGTACTTCATCCTGATCGGGTTCGTGTGGCTGTTGATCGACGCCTTCATGATACCGGGCATGATCCGCGAGAGTAAGGACAGGATCCGGCACGATGTGATGACGCAGCTGTCGGGTCGTGCGGGGCTGATGATCGGCCGGTAACGGCACCGGCACTGGCGCGGGGGTTCGTCAGCGACCATCTGCTGCGCATGCTATCGCGCCCCACCCCGCAGATCGTCCGCGTCATCGACCTAGAGACCACCGGCAGCGCGCCGCCCGCGCATGCGGTGGTCGAGATCGGCTGGCAGGACGTCGCACTGGGCGCGGACGGGCGGTGGGAGCTCGACGGCGAGGGCGGGCATCTGATGGTCAATCCCGGTCGGTCGATCCCGCCCGTCACCATGGCGGTCCACCATATCCGCGACCAGGACGTCGCCAACGCTCCCTGGTGGCACGATGTGGCGCGGCCGGTGCTCGACCCCTATCCGCGCCGCATCGCGCTCGCGGCGCATCGCGCGAGCTTCGAGGAGCAGTTCTGCACCTCGGCGCTGACGCATGGCGCGGACTGGATCTGCACGTGGAAGGTTGCGCTGCGGTTGTGGCCCGATTCGCCCGGCTTCTCGAACCAGATGCTGCGCTATTGGCGCAAACCGCAGGGCATGGATCACGAGCGCGGCCTGCCCGCGCACCGCGCGTTCCCCGACGCATACGTCACGGCCTTCCACCTGCGCGACCAGCTCAACGAGGCATCGGTCGCGCAACTGATCCAATGGTCGAGCGAGCCCGGCCTGCTGCCGCGCGTGCGCTACGGCCCGGATCGCGGCAAGGAATGGCGCGAGATCGAGGAGGAGGTCCTGGTCGGTTTCATGACCGATCGCGACCCCGACATCCGCTTCACCGCCGAGACCGAGTACGCACGCCGGCGCGGCGGCGGCCATGTCGGCCGCATGACGCCGCAGGACTTGTTGTTGTAGGCGGTGCCGGCCCGCTCCCCCACCCGACCTCCCACCCAGGATATGCTGTGGGAGGTCGGGTGGGGGAGCGGACCGGCACCGCGATATCCGCGTGAGCGGATCAGGAGAGAAAATCCATGTCCAATTACCAGGCCCGCCTCGGCCTCTACATCGCCGGCGAATGGCTCGGGCCGGAAGGCCGCGCGACGCAAGACGTGCTCGATCCCGCGACCGGCCAGGTCAACGCGGCGCTGCCGCTGGCCACCGCCGCCGATCTCGACACCGCGCTCGACGCCGCCGATCGCGGGTTCAAGGCCTGGCGCGTGACGGCGCCCGAGGCCCGCGCCGCGCTGCTGATGAAGGCGGCGGTGCTGTTGCGCGAGCGGGCGGGCGATCTCGGCCGGATCGCGACGCTGGAACAGGGCAAGCCGTTCGACGAGGCGAAGGGGGAGGCGCTGTACGCGGCCGCGCTGCTCGACTTCCATGCCGCCGAGGGGCTGCGCGTCTACGGCCGAGTGCTGCAGCGCCCGTCCGGCACACGCAGCCTGGTGCTGCACCAGCCGATCGGGCCGGTCGCCGCCTTCTGCGCGTGGAACTTCCCGATCATGAACGTGGTGCGCAAGATCGCCCCCGCGCTCGCCGCCGGTTGCTCGATCATCATCAAGCCGAGCGAGGAGACGGCGGGCAGCGCGTGCGAGGTCATGCGCTGCTTCCAGGATGCCGGCATCCCCGGCGACGTCGCGCAATGCGTGTTCGGCGTGCCCGACCAGGTGTCGCGCCACCTGCTCGCCTCGCCCGTCACGCGCAAGCTCAGCTTCACCGGATCGGTGCCGGTCGGCAAGCATCTGGCCAAGCTCGCCGCAGAGACGCTGATGGCGACCACCATGGAGCTGGGCGGCCACGGCCCCGTCATGGTGTTCGACGATTGCGACCTCGACAGGACGCTCGACACGCTGGTCGCGACCAAGTTCCGCAACGCGGGCCAGGTGTGCATCGCGCCGACCCGCTTCCACGTCCAACGCGGCGTCTACGACGCGTTCGCGGCCGGTTTCGCCGAGCGCACACGAGCGCTGAAGGTCGGCTCCGGGCTGGAGAAGGGCGTGCAGATGGGGCCGATGGCCAACGCGCGCCGGCCCGACGCGATCGCGGCGATGGTGGAGGACGCGCGCTCGATCGGCGCACGTGTGCTGGCCGGCGGCGGCGAGCGTGCATCCGGTGGCGGGTTCTTCTACGAGCCGACCGTGCTTGCCGACGTGCCGCTGACCGCGCGGGCGATGAACGACGAGCCGTTCGGGCCATTGGCGCTGCTCAACCCCTTCGATACGGTGGACGAGGCGATCGCGGAGGCGAACCGCCTGCCCTACGGCCTCGCCGCCTATTGCTTCACCGAGAACGGGCGGCGCCAGAACCGTCTCGGCGACGAGATCGAGGCGGGCATGGTCGCGATCAACAACGTCCGGTTGAGCTGGGTCGACAGCCCGTTCGGCGGCGTCAAGGACTCAGGCTACGGCTCGGAAGACGGGCCGGAGGGCGTGAAGGCGCACCTCGTCACCAAGACCGTCCACATGACGTGACCGCGCGTACGCGGTGATCCGGCGCGCCGTCGTTCCGGATTGGGCGGCGGCGCTAGGATGCGTGCGCCGGCGCGCCGTGGCCCGGCCGGGCATGGGTGGCGCGATAGGCGCTGGGTGTCACGCCATGCACTTCGCGGAATACGCGCGCGAGATAGGCCGCGTCGCAAAAGCCCCAGCGCTCGGCGATGTCCGCCACCCGCCCGGCGCCGCCGGTCCGCAACTCCTCCGCGACGCAGGCGAGGCGGCGGGTGCGGATGAAGGCCTGCACGCCGCCGTCGCCGTCGAACAGGCGATAGAGCGACGAGCGCGACATGCCCGTCCAGCGGCACAGGTTGGCGACCGTCAGCATCGCCGAGCCCAGCCGCTCCTCGATCACCCGTTCGGCGCGCACCCGCGCGGACTCGGGCCGGGCCGGAGCCAACAGAGTGCCGGCGAGAGCCACCGAGCTCCGACGATCGGAGGCAGGCGTCTCCCGCACGGAAGCAGACCGCTGGTCGGTCGGATGGCTAAATCGAGGATAAGATCGCATAACGATCGGGATTCATAGCGTTCTTCCGCCTACGCCCCATGCCTGCGCGTCTCATCGCGCGAGCAAAGGCGCATCTGCGGACTTGCCCGGGATGCACTTGTCGATAGACTGAAGGCGCGGACGCATGGGGGCATGTCGCCGACGGGGGAGGATGGCGGCCATCGAGCCAGCGAACGCGCGACCGGGCGTCCCGGCGCTGATGATCCTGCTGATGGCGCTCAACATCGCCGCGAGCGTCGATCGGATGATCTTTGCGGTGCTGGCGCCGGTGATGCAGCCCGCCCTGCACCTGTCCAACCCGCAATTGGGCATGATCCAGGGACCTGCGTTCGCGCTCCCCTATGCGGCGGCGTTGCCGGTCGCCGGCTGGTGCGTCGATCGCTGGAGTGCACGCCGCATGCTGGTCGGCTCGATCGCGATATGGACCGCAGGACTGGCGCTGAGCGCGACTGCGTCCGGCCTCCTCCCGATGATCGCGGGCCGCGCGGCGTGCGGCGTCGGCCAATCGGCGCTACTGCCGATCGCCTTCCATCTGATCGGCGGCGGCATCCGCCCGGACCGGGTCGGGCGCGCGATCGCGCTGTTGACCGGCGCCGGCACATTGGGGCGCAGCGCCGCCTTCGCGATCGGCGGCCTGCTGCTCACAGGGTTCGCGGGCCTCGGGATCGGGGGCGCTTGGGCGTACACTCTGATGGTGCTGGCGGGCGCTAACCTCGCCCTGCTCGCGCTGGTGATCGGCCTGTCGTTTCCCGACGCGCCGCCCGACGCGAGCCCTCGCATGGGCGTGGCTGCGACCGATCCGACCGCTCCGCGGTCGCCGGCGCTGGTCACCACCACGGTGGTGACGGCGCTCGGGCCGGTGGTGATCGTCCAGGCGGTCACCGGCTGGGTCGCGTCCACATTGACGCAGGCCCATCGGTTGCCGCCGTCGCGCGCCGCGGGCCTGATCGCGATCGCGACGCTCGCGTCCCCGATCGGCCACTTCGCAGGCGGCTGGGCGATGGATCGAGTGGGAGCGCGGCGGCGACCCGCCGGCGTGGTGCAGGCTCTGCTGCTGCTGCTGTGCATCCCCGCAGTGATCGCGCTCAGCTGGAGCGGCTCGCTGGGCGTTGCGCTTGCCGGCGTCGCCGCGTTGATGATGTTCGCAGGTGCCGGCTCGGTGGCAGGGCTGGCGCGGGTCCAGCGTCTCGCCTCGCCGCCGATGCGCGGCGCCACCAACGGCCTGTTCCTGCTGCTCGTCAACGTGATCGGCGTCGGCGGTGGCCCGCTGGCGGTCGGCTTGCTGGCGACGGACGGTCGCCAGGTCGGCGTCGCGCTGGTCGTGGTCGTCACCGTCACGGCAACGATCGCCGCGGTGGGAGCGTTGCGCACATCAATGATCGAGATCAAGGCGCGATGAGGAGTCGGCGGTGAGGCAGGTGCGTGGTCCGACGATCGAGCGGTCGTCTGTCGAGGCTAGGATCGTTCCCCCCGCCGCCGAGCGGCTGAAGTTCGTGGCGGGCGACGCGGACCCGGGCGCGTTCGATCGCTATCGCAGCCTCTATTCGGTCGGATCGGGGGTCGAGCCGATCGAGGGCCGGTTCCACGCGGAGCTCGATTGCCTGCGGCTGGATCGGATGATGATCCACGGCCGTCGGCTGCGTGCCGTTTCCCATCGCCGGGACGCCGCCACGGTGCGCCGCGCCGAGCTGGAGCATTTCACCGTCACCGTCTGCCTCGAGGGTACGATGTTCGGGGCCGGCGCCCAAGGGTACAGGCGTATCCGGCCCGGCGAGGCATGGCTGACCGACATGACGCGGCCGGTGCAGACGCGGATTGAGGATGCGCGGCTGATGACGCTGTCGATCGGTCGCGAGGTGGTCGAGGCCGCGACCGGCAATCCCCGCGCCCTGCACGCGACGATCGTGCCGGCGGCACAGGCCGCGGCGCTCACGCGCGCGCTCGTCGGCCTCGCGGACCGGGCACCCGCGTTCGTCGGGCGAGCGACGGCCGGCGAGGCGATCGGCGCGGAGGCGGAACTGACGCGGCTGGTCGGCGGCATGCTGGGGCCACCCAGCGCCACCGACCTGATACGGCTGGAGCGGCTGGCCAAGGCTAGGCGGTTCATCGACGCGCATCTGGACAGCCCGGATCTGGGGGTGGAGGCGATCGCGGCCGACCTCAACGTGTCGCGCAGCACCGCTTATCGGTTGTTCGAGCCGTCGGGCGGGGTCATGCGTTTCGTCCAGTCCCGTCGGCTGGAGCGGCTTCGCCGATTGTTGTCCGAACGATCGGTGGACACCAATCTCGCCCACCTCGTGGACCTTGTCGGTTTCGCGAGCGAGAGCCACGCAAGCCGCCTGTTCCTGAACCAATACGGCCAGCGCCCGGGCGCGTTTCGTGCCGGCACGCGCGCGATGTCGGATCTCGCGATGAGCAGGGTGCTGATGAGCGGCTGGCTCGCGGCGCTGCAATGACGCGCACCCGTTCGTGGATCGGGCTGGGGTCGTCTGGCCGATCGGCCTCCATCACGCTATGACGACCTTCCGCGAACTCCGGGAAGCGTCTCGATGGCATTGTATCTCGTCGGCTTCTCCGGCCGACTGACCCGGCATGCCGCCGCGACGCGCGAGGCGTTGCAGGCATGGGGCGCCACGAGGCTGTGGGACGACGTCTGGGTCGTCGATATGGAACAGGCGCCAGAGGCTTGCCTACCCGATCTCGTACTGACAGAGGCCGCGTTCTCGGTCGCTCTGGAAAGGTCTGGCGCGTTCTTCTCGATCGGGCGTGCGGCAGGCTTGACGGCGCAGCTGGCCTTCACCGAAACGGTCGCGCCCCGTCTCCATGCAACCGATGCGGTTGAGGAGGCTCAGGTCCAGGTGCGCTATTGCAACGACGGAGAAGCCGCTTTCGGCGGGATCGTCGATCAGTACCTGCGGCTGCGTCGGCATTCGACCCGTGCGACCGATCTCTGCCGTCTCATGGCGGGTCATGGCAGCGACAAGGGGATCGGATGGCATACTTACACGCCGTTCTACCAAACGCTTTTTGCAGATCGCAAGGAGACGATGACCGCGCTGTTCGAACTGGGTCTCGGGACAAACAACGAGGATACACGCTCGAACATGGGCTCGCACGGCAAGCCCGGCGCCTCGCTGCGTGGCTGGCGGGACTATTTCCCGAACGCACACGTGTACGGCGGCGACGTCGACAAACGCATTCTCTTCGCGGAAGACCGTATCGATACGTTCTTCGTCGATCAATGCGCGCCCGGCAGTTTCGACCTTCTCTGGGCGCAGCTACCCGGCATCGAACTGGACGTATTCCTGGACGACGGCCTTCACTCCTTCGAGGCCGCCCGAACCACGTTCCTCAACTCGATCGGCAAGGTGAAGGCCGGTGGATATTACGTCATCGAGGACGTCATGAAAGCAGATCTTCCCAGATATCTCAACGTCGTCGAAGAATATGGATTGGCGGGCATGTCGATCGACATCGAACACTCCGCCAACATCTATGACAATTGCTTGGTCGTGGCGGTCGTCACTCCCGTCACAACCCCGTCGTGATCGCCCGACAAGAGCGGCTGCGTGCGGGACCGTAGCAGGTTCGTTCAGTGCGGCGTCAGCCCCTCGTCGCGCAGCCAGCCCCGCCGATGGGCAATGCGGAAGACCGCGTTGAGAAGCGCATTCGACCAGCCGTTGATCGTGCTGAAGTCGCGCGCCAGCGTATCATGGTGATGGCGATGGTCCTCGGGCCGCATCAGCAGCCCGAGCCCACGCATCAGCCGGACCGGCCAGGGATTGTCCGCACGATGGAGCGTGCCGTGGAAATATTGCGCGAAGGTCGCGCCAATCAAGAAACTGACGAGCAACGCGACAATCGCCACCGGCCAGCCGGCTAGCGCAAGCACGGCATTGGCGAGGAGCGCGAAAGGGAGCGTGGTGAATAGCACTGTCGCGCCAACCTGCGTCCGCATCGAGCGTCGGCCGAGCGCGTCCGGCCGGGGATGGTGGTTCTTGAAATCGTAGGTAATCCGCTCGACCGGATTCATCTGTGCGAACGCCGCCCGGCGCATCGCGAGATACTCGTCGGACTCGCGCGATCCCTCATAGAAATACAGTCGGTCGAGGCCAATGCCTGATGGCGATGAGCGATAATCCATCACCATATGGACGACTCCTGACATGAGGTCGGCCAGGAACCAACCCAGCAACGCCGCCGGAACTAACCACAGACTGGGCGCGGACGCCATGATAGCCGCGTCGACGAGGAGTATGAGGCAGAGTGCCGCAATGGCCGCGAGGATTCTCATCGAGGCGCCCTACCTGCTGCGCGCCGCTCGACCCACCTTGCGGCCGTCGAGCCTGCTCGTGTCAACAGGAGGAGCAAGATACGCGTACGACTGGCTTTCGATCGGGGATCGCGGTCGGAGAACCGTGTTGGAGCGGTTACGTTCCCGTCACCCGTCGACGGCGCGCCCTGCGGGACGTGGCACCACTATTATCGATGACGCGCTGATCTGACCTGCGGTTACACGATCGTAGTTCTCGTTCATGATCGTCGAAGGGTGCGCTCGGCCACGCCTGCCAGGACAGTGGGGGGCCATATCAACGCCAAGGAACGCTCGGCCGTCGAGATCCCTTACATGCACGACCTGCAGGCTTTCAAAGCCGCTTAGGAAGACGGCGCGGCGATCTACGTCGACCAAGGAGGGTCCCAGCATCATGGCCGGGCGGGAGGACGCGCGGAGCGGAAAGATGCTGCAGGGCGTGGTGTCCGGCAACGGCATAGCCGTCTACAACTACGACAACAGCTACCCGGGAAGCGACGGGGCCAGCCTTGTGCTGAGTGGCTCCTACGAGGGCGCGTGCAGGCCATGAAGGGCAAGACGATATCGCCGCGCGAGCGGTCGCCGCTCCCCGGGCCCTGGAGCGATCACCAGCCCGCGCCCCGGGCGTGGACGGTGCGCCAGCGCAGGCCAACGGCTTCGCACACGGCCGGTAGCATCCGCTCCACGGTGTGGAGGATCGTCCTGTCGTAAGGAAGCGGCTCGGGCGGCAGGTCCGCCGTCGTCAGGCCCAGCTGCCAAAACGGCTCGATGGCCTTGGTACGGGCCCAGAACATGGCGCCGAGCGGGAAATAAGGATGGGCCGGCAGCAGCGGCACGGAGGTCATCCGCGCCGCCAGTTCCTCCGCCAGAGGCAGGTTGCCCGTCCAGCCCACGGCGTTGCGGTCCTCGGCGAACACGAGGCCGGTCGCCGCATCGTTGAACAGCGACAGAACCTGATCCATGCGACGGCCGTCTCCCATCAGGAGCCCGACCATGTGCTCGCGCCAGCGATCCCCCGTGCTGGTCGGTTCGTTATAGGCGGTCAGGCTCTTCTTGCCGTGCAGATGGCCGATCACTTCGTACCCGCCTTCGCGCAGCACATCCCTGATGCTGGTCATCAAGGGCCCCATGTCGCGGCCGCGATTGGGCACCAGATGGACCTGTACGTCTCCCCGCCGATAGTTGGTGAACGCGTATTCGATCTCGCGCCGTTTCTTCTCGCTGTTGGTCGTGACGATGATGTCCATGCGCGTAGCGGCATTGGCCAGGCGCCGCGCGAAATCGAAGGCGAGGTCGGAATAATGCAGGTGGAGGTGCACCGCGGCCTTGCCCCGGAAGAGCTTCAGGGGGGCTTCGTCCTCGAGGAGGTGGCAATCGTGCGTCGTCGGATCGACCTCGCCCCTGGAAAGCGCGTCGAACAACGGGACGACACCGTCTGCTGGATCGAGACGATGGCGTGATCGATAGAGATTGTCGCTGAAGCCGGGCCGCGGGTTGTGATCGCTCAGGCCCTTCAGCCCTCCCGCGACATATTTGCGCAAGGGTCGCAGGCCGAGACCCAGAAACCGTCGCTCCCCTTCGTGGAAGGCGGCGTCGAACACGTCCGCCTCGTCCAGCGCCGAGACGATCGTGTTGATCTCGCCTGACAGGACGCGCGCCTCGTCCAGCTTCCCCGAGATGAAAGCCGAATAATCGGGAAACCTGTAATCGGTTTCGATCAGTCGCCTGTTCTCATCCGCTACCGTCTTGGGTTTGCCGAAGAAATCGACGATCGCGTCCGCCGCGGCGCTCGCGCTGCCATATTCGACGGCGGCGCCGATCGCGCGCCCATCCGCGATCTCTTCCGCGATCCCGGTGCCATGTTCGAAGCATATCACGGGCAGCCCCGCCTCGAACGCGTCGAGCGCGACGTTGGGAAACGGATCGAGCCGCGACGAAAGATAAAATACGTTCGCACGTTCGAACAGGATATCGAGATTCGCCTGGGCCGGAAGAAACGTCACCACGTCCTGCAAGCCGAGGCGTTCGAGCGTCTCGCGGACGTAGAGCGAGTAGTTGAGGTCGCGAAGCGGGTCGTAGCCGCTGCCCACCCAGATGAACCTGAAGTCGGCCGAATAACGACGGCGGACTTCGTTGGCAGTCTGAACGAACAGGTCCACGCCTTTGCGTATCTGGACCTGGCCGGCTCCCAGCACGATCTTGGCGTTGCCTCTGTAACCAACCAGGATGTCGAGGTCCTCGTGGGTCAGATCGGAAGCATCGGGATCGGTTGGGAGTTCGGCGAGAATGCCTTGATGCCTGATCGCGGTATTGTTGGGCCTGCCGATCAGCGACAGCTCCTTGAACGCGGATTCCTGGAGGAGTTTGGCGGGGAAGATGACCCGGTCGGCGGTACCCACGATGCGACGGACCCTGAAGTCCGAATATTCGGCGAACTCATGCACGAGCGCGACGCTGGGCACGCCTGCGTACAATGCGCCTTCGGCGACGTGGAAGGTCTCTACCGAGTTGAGCACCACGCCGTCGATGCGACCTTCGTCGCGCAACTCCTTGAACAGTCGCTCGTAGCCACGGCCCATCAGCGCGCCGGTGCCCACCTGTGTGCTGATCGCCTTGAACTCCGCGGATAGCGGGCCCGGACGGCCCGTAAGGACGATCAGGTTGTTCTCCTTGGCAAGTTCTTCCGCGACGCCAAGCGCGACTAGGGGCGCCCCCGTGCGCGACGCTTCGTGCGACGCGACCACGATGGTGGGGCGATCCTCGTCGAACGGCTGATCGCCAGGCTCCAGTGCGAACGCGCCCGTGTTGCCTGAACGCCCTTCTGATCGCCCCATTTGCACGAAGTGAAGAAACGGATCGACGGGCGCCGACGCGATATCCGGATATCGTGCGAGATAGGACTCTTCCGAAAAATCGGGCGATGGATCGAGGCCATTGTACCGGCCCGTCAGAATGTAATGGATGAGCGGGTCTATCGAGGAAGGAAGATCCGAGATCTGGCTGCGATAGTAAGCCTCATCGAAATGCGGCCTCAACGCACTCGTCAGGCCCTCGATCTGCTCGGCCCGTGCCACCCGTCCCTCGTCGTAGCCGACGAGCAGGTAATGGACGGCCGGCGGCAGATCGCCCGTACGGACATCCTCGTAAGCACTGCGGTAGAAGTTGTCGTCGAACTCCTTCAGGATTTTTGCGCCGTTTCGCCAGCCACCGGCTAGATTGAACTCCAGCAGCGTGAACCCTTGGACCGGGCCCGGGACGCTGGCGTCCGCGGGACGATGCAGCTTCGTCTTGCGGCTGCGGCGCATCGCATCGGCGTGCTTCCTCAAAGCGGCTGGCGTCGCATAACGGCCCTCGTTCCGGCCATGGGCGAGATAATGGAGCAGCAGGTTGCCGCCGCCGGATCGCGCCACGTCCGCGTACATGACGCCATAGAAGGCCGGATCGAAACCATCCGAGGGCGCCAGGCCGTCACGCTCGCCGCGTTCCAAATAATGCTGCGCTGCCGCTGCCGCGTCGGCAAAGTCGAGTTCTGCCCGGTCTGCATAGGCCCGGGCATCGAAGAGGCCGCCTTCCAGGATCGCCGCGATGTCCGCCGCCTCCGTTCGCGGGCCGCGATCGGAAACTGGAGTGGAGTCAGAAGCCATGAGAGAACCTTAACGCGAGGATGCCGGCGCGAGGGACGCGATGCCGGCCAGGAAATCTGAGGGCGTCGGGTGCGGCTGCCGCTGGCCAGAGAGGGATGTCGGGAAGGTCATACGTGCGCGTATCAGAGGCGCGCTTGTTGTGGCGGATCACGCCCGCAGGCCGGTCTTCCTTGCTTTCGTCCCGCATCGAATCATAGGGTTATATCGGGCGTTCGGTAACGGCAACCGGGGAATGGGATATGCGTCGGTGCTGTGTCGTGGGCGGAGGCGGGTTCATCGGCGTGAACTTGGCCAATCACCTCGCAGGATCGGGCTGGCAGGTATCTAGCTATGGAAGATCGCCTCCGACAGGCTCGCTTGATGCCCGGGTACGCCATGTGGCCGGCGAGTTCACGGACACCGCCGCCCTTCTGCCGGCAGTCGAGGGATGCGATGCCGTGTTCCACCTCATCGGCAGCACACCGGCGCGCGCCGAGGCCGATCGCATCGGCGACATCGAGAGCAACGTCCTCAACACGCTACGCCTCCTCGATGCCGGTGCCGCCGGTGCGTTCGGCAGGATCGTGTTCGTCTCGTCGGGCGGCACGGTCTATGGCTCTCCCGAACAGATCCCGATCCCTGAGACCGCGCATCAGTGGCCGACCTGCTCCTATGGCGTAAGCAAGATGGCCATCGAGCGCTACCTGAGCGTCTACCACCGCATCTATGGCCTCAGTTACGCCATTGCCCGTGCGAGCAACCCCTTTGGGCCTTACCAGCGGTACGGGACGGGCCAAGGCGCGGTCGCGGCGCTGCTTCACTGCGCGCGGACGGGCGAGCCGTTCACGATCGTGGGCGACGGTACGGTCATGCGCGACTATTTCTATGTCGAGGACCTCGCCGGGGCGCTCGCCGGCCTAGCCGTCTACAAGGGGGACGCTCACGTCTTCAACATCGGCAGCGGCATCGGCACGAGCCTCAACGCGCTGGTGATGCTTGTCGAAAGCGTGACCAGCCGGGTCATCACGCGCCGGTACCAGCCGGGACGGGCGATCGACGTGCCGGTCAACGTGCTTGATGTGCATCGCGCCGCAACGGAGCTGGGATGGACGGCGCAGACCCCGCTCCGGGTCGGGCTGGCGCGGACGTTCGACTGGATGTCGCAGCAAGAGCGGCATGATGGCGATTGATGATCCGATCATCGCTCGCCAGGGAGCCGACGCTCTCCGGCACGAACTAGACTTGGGGCGTGTGTGGGCGCGCGATTGGCTGTTCACCGCCGCCTTGCCGTTGTGGTTCGACCGGGGAGCGGACCATGGTCGGGGAGGATGGTTCGACAAGCTGGATCGCCATGCGGGCCCGGTGGACGTGCCCAAGCGGCTGCGCGTGCAAGCCCGCCAGGCATTCGTCTTCGCGGAAGCCGGCCGCTTGGGCTGGGACGGCCCCTGGCGCGAAGCGGTGGTCCACGGCCTGGGTTTCATGTTGGGGAAGTTCAAGCGGCCGGACGGCTTGTTCCGGGCTTCGGTGACGCGGGACGGCGTGCCCGTCGTCGATGCGCCCGACCTTTACGACCAGGCATTCGCCCTGTTCGCCATGGCCGCCGGCTATGTGGCGCTGAACAGGCCGGCCGCGCTGCTGGCGGAGGCGGAAACGCTGCTGGAACGGCTGGAGCGGGAACTCGGTCATCCCCGAAACGGCTTTGAGGAGGCGCGGCCTCGCACGTTGCCCCTTCGATCCAATCCGCACATGCACCTGCTCGAGGCGTTGCTCGCGTGGGTGGAGGCAGGCGGGGGGCCAGGCTTCGAACGCCGTGCAGATGCGATCATCGACTTGTGCCGGGATCATCTGATCGACCACAACACAGGTTCCATCGGCGAGTTCTACGACGGCGACTGGCGGTTCAACGACGAGACGGGCCACCTGCGCGAGCCGGGCCACCAGTTCGAATGGGCGTTCCTGCTCCACCGTGCCGGCGCGCTTCTGGGTCGCGACCACGCGCCACAATCGAATGGCCTTCACAGGTTTGGCACGGCCCACGGCATCCGCGACGGACTGGCCGTATCCGCGGTCGCCGCGGACGGGGCGCTGGTGGACGGTTCGGCCCGGCTATGGGCCCAGACCGAACGGTTGCGGGCGATGGTCGTGCTTGCCCCTGCCCTCCCCCCGATCGACGCCGCCGCGGCCATGGCCGCGGCGGTCGAAAGCCTCGCGGTAGTACGCCGTTTCCTTGACGTGCCCGTCCGCGGCTTGTGGCGGGATCGGATGGACGCGAACGGCTTCTGGCTGGACGAGCCGGTGCCGGCGTCCTCACTCTATCACATCGTCACGGGTCTGGTGCCGCTGCTCGAGATGCGGGATGGCGGCGCAAGGCCGGCCGGCGATGCTCCGGCGGCACTTGAGCGGAGCGCATGACGATGGACCTTCCCGATTTTGCGGCGATCCGGGTGCTGTGCATCGGTGACGTGATGATCGACCGGTTCGTCAGCGGCCGGGTCGAGCGCATCTCGCCCGAGGGTCCGGTGCCGATCATCCGGATCGACGCGACGCAGAGCGTACCTGGAGGAGCCGCCAATGTCGGGCGCAACGTCTCGGCACTGGGTGGGCGCTGTACGCTGGTGGGCGCGGTGGGCGCGGACGCGGCGGGGGCCGAACTCGGCGCGATGCTGTCGATCTGCGGCCGCATCGATCCGGCGCTGGTGGCGGACGACGGGCGTCTGACGATCGAGAAGATCCGCTTCGTCGCAAGCGGGCAGACGCTGCTGCGCGCCGACCGCGAGGAGCCGCGCGAGGTCTCGGAAAAAGGCGCGCATGCGCTGGTCGCGGCGATCCGCGACCGGATCGCCGACCACCACGTCCTCGTCCTGTCCGACTATGCCAAGGGCGTGCTGACCGACACGGTGATCCGGCGCGTGATCGACGCGGCGATCGATGCGGGCATCCCGGTCGTGGTGGATCCCAAGTCGGTGCGGCTCGCCCGCTATGCCGGTGCCACCGTCGTCACGCCCAACGCCCGCGAAGCCGGCATCGCCACGGGCATCGACATCGACACCGACGAGAGCGCCGCGCGCGCCGCGATCCAGGTGATGCGCGATGCCGCCATCGGCTCGATCCTGCTGACCCGGTCCGAACGGGGCATGACCCTCGTCACCGCCGACGGCGCCGTCGTCCACGTGCCGACCACCGCGCGCGAGGTGTTCGACGTCGTCGGCGCCGGGGACACCGTTGTCGCGACGCTGGCCCTGTGTCTGGGTGCCGGCATGGCGCTGGAGCCCGCCGCACGCATCGCCAACGCCGCGGCCGGCATCGTCGTCGGCAAGCACGGGACGGCGACGGCGAGCCGATCGGAATTGGCCGAAGAGCTGGCGCGCCTGAGCCGCAGCGCCGGCTCTCCGAGCGAAGCCAAGGTGATGTCCCCACTCCACGCAGCGATGTTGCGCCGGCAGTGGGAGCGCGATGGGCTGACGGTGGGATTCACCAACGGCTGCTTCGACATCCTCCATGTCGGCCACGTCGGCATCCTCGAGTTCGCGCGCGCGCAGTGCGACCGCCTGATCGTGGGGGTGAACGACGATGCCTCGGTGACCCGCCTTAAAGGTCCGTCGCGGCCGCTCACCCCGGAAGAGGACCGCGCCCGAATGCTCGGCGCGTTCAGCTTCGTCGACGCGGTCGTCCTCTTCGAGCACGATACGCCCCGCGCGTTGATCGAGGAGCTGCAGCCCGACGTACTGGTCAAGGGAGCGGATTATGCCATCGAGGACATCGTCGGACACGACATCGTGCAGAAGCGGGGCGGCAGGGTGGTGAGGTTCGACCTGGTGCCGGGACGCAGCACCACGGGAACCATCGCCCGGGCGGCCGGGCTCGTGGAGGTGTCGGCATGATCGTCGTGACGGGCGCGGCCGGCTTCATCGGATCGAACATCGTCGCCGACCTGGAAGAGCGCGGCGCAGGAGCGATCGCGGTGGTCGACTGGTTCGGGGAGAACGAGTGCTGGCGCAACCTCGCCAAGCGCCGGGTGGACGCATTCGTCCGGCCGGACCATCTCGATGCATGGCTCCACGGCAACGGACGCGATGTGACGGCCGTCATCCACATGGGCGCGATCTCGGCCACCACCGAACGCGACGTCGACCGGCTCGTCGCCAACAACATCAACTTCACGATCGGACTGTGGGACTGGTGTGCCGAGCACGACGTCCCCTTCGTCTACGCGTCATCGGCCGCGACCTACGGCGGCATCGAGGCCGGCTTCGTTGACGACGACAACGTCGAGGCGATGGCCGCGCTGCAACCACTCAACGCCTATGGGTGGAGCAAGAAGGCCACCGACATCCTCCTGTGCCGCCGCGTCGCCGCGGGCAAGCCGGCGCCTCCCCAATGGGCCGGACTCAAGTTCTTCAACGTCTATGGGCCAAACGAATATCACAAGGGCGAGATGATGTCGGTCGCCTGCAAGATGTTCGACCAAGTGCGACAGGACGGACGGGTGACGCTGTTCCGATCCCACCGGGACGGGATCGCCGACGGCAACCAGCGCCGGGACTTCGTCTATGTGAAGGACTGCACCAGGACCATCCTGTGGCTGCTCGACCATCCGGAATGCAGCGGCATCTTCAACGTCGGGTCGGGAGAGGCCCGCTCGTTCCTCGACATCGCGCAGTCGATGGGCCGGGCGACGAACATACCGGTGGCCGTCGACTTCATCGACATGCCACTCACGATCCGCGATCGATATCAGTATTTCACCCAGGCCGACATGACGAAGCTGCGCGCGCTTGGCATGGACGTGCCGTCGACGACGCTCGAGGACGGGATCGCCGACTATGCGGCCGCCTATCTCGCGCGTGCCGACCGCTATCGCTGATGACGCACTGGACGCGCGAGCGGTGAGCGGCGGCACGATCTTCCTCGATCGCGACGGCACGATCATCGTCGAGCGTGACTATATCCATAATCCTGCGGACGTGGCGCTGGAGATCGGCGCCGCGGCGGGCTTGCGCGCACTGACCGCGGCAGGTTTCCGGCTCGTCGTTCTCACCAACCAGTCGGGGGTCGCGCGCGGGTATTTCGACCTGGCGGCCGTATGGGCCGTAAACCGGCGCGTCGCCGATCTGCTCGATGAGGCAGAGGTGACGATCGCGGGCTGGTACGTTTGTCCCCACGGACCATCCGACGGCTGCGCGTGCCGCAAGCCGCGTCCCGGGCTTGCGTACCACGCGGCCATCGACGGAGGCCTTGCGCTCGCTGGGTCATGGGTCGTCGGCGACAAGCGCTCTGACGTGGAACTGGCCGATGCGATCGGCGCATCCGGCATCCTCGTGACGACCGGTCATGGAGCCGACCACGTCGCCTGGGCGCATGACCTTGGGCACCCCGTCGTCAGTGATCTTGTCGGGGCATCCGACTTCATCTTGGCCGCGGCTGCCTGATCGTGGCGGCCGGCCCCGCCCTGCATGAAGCCCGAAAATGTGGCGCGTCTTGGTTCTTTGTCCTTTAGGGAAGGACGGGTAGATCGGACCGTGATCGCTTGGCTGAGAGGAAGTTCCACATTCACCAGGGTCCGACCGAACAGGCCGTCTCCTCCGCCGAGGCAGATCGGCTGCGGAAAGAGAACATGCGGCTGGTCGAGCGGTTGGCCGACATGGGTCGTTTCCGCGCCGACGAGCAGCGAACGGCCGAGGAGGTCGAGGCGCAGATGGATCGCGCACGCCTCGACCTCGCAGCCGGCGAGCAGCGCCGCGTCCAACTCGAACGGCAACTCGACGAGTTGCGACTCGCCTTAGAGCAGCAAGGCCAGGCGGCGCAGGACGATCGGGACCGGCTCGAGGCGGCGATCGCCCGCCTCAGGCAGGAAGGCGCCGACGTGCCGCTGTTCGACTATGTGCTGAAGGGCGGCGGCTCGGACATGAGGCTGTTCCGCCGTCTGACGTCCGGCGGTAAAGCCGCGATGGCGCGGGGTGATCATGGTCGCGGCGAGGCCCTGCTAAGGCTGGCCGCTCTGCTGCTTCCGATGGATGGGCCGGCCTGGCGTCGGTTTGCTGGCAGTCTCGAGACCTTGGGCGAGTATCCCGCCGCAGCCGTCGCATGGCGCAGGGCGATCGGCGTGGACCAGCACGATGCGGTCGCTTTGTACGGCCTGGGACGGGCGATGGCCGAGGTAGGGCGTCATGACGACGCGCGTGCGGCCATGGAGACGGCGTTCGCGATCGATCCCGGCCTGCCCGGTCTTGGCGAACGTCTCAAGGCGGTCGGCGTCGAGCCGGCCAAGCTGGTGGACCTGGTGCTTTCCTCGCTCTGGTTGCGCGGCAGGGCACGCAAGGGGCTCGTGTCCGGCATCCGTCATCGCCTGGCGCTGCGCAGGGCACGCCATGCCGCAGGCGACGGCCGCCCCCGTTCGGCGACGCGCATCTATGACCGAATGGTGACCCTGTCGGACGATCCGGACGAACTCTTCCGGTATGGCGACGCGATCGCCCGTCTGATGGGCCCCGTCGCCGCGTGCCGCACCTACCTCAAGGCCGTCGCAGCACGGCCGGACGATGGGCGTCTGCGCCGCCGCGCGCTCGACGTCAAACATGATGCGCTTGGTTTCGTGGTCCGGCCGACGGTCGACCTGAGGACCGCCGACGACGGCAGCTTCGTCACGATGTCGGACGACGCGCAGATGCAGCTCGATCCCGACGGTCGCTCCTTCCCGGCGGGCTGGACCTTGATCTCGATCTCGGCGAGCGCACCCGCCGCACCGATCCGGCCGGTCGTTTACGCCTTCCACGGCGAGCTTGGAGCGCAGGTGACGGCGTTCACCTTTCCGCTGATCGAGGGGGAAGCGGAAGTACGATGCCTGCTTCCCTTGCCTGAGGGGATCGATCGGCTTCGACTCGATCCCACTGGTCACGCGGGCGTGACGTTCCGCCTCCACCGCGCAGGCTGGCTGAGCGAAGGCGCGCTCGAAGGGCGCCTCTTCGTACCGCCCCCGGAAGGGCTGGCGTTCGTCGGTGAGGAACCGACGGTCGGCGGCGCGACCGATCCTGTGTCCCGGAGCTTCGTTCTGCGACCGCAGAACGACCTGGCGGTTCTGACCGACGGCTCGTTCGTTTCGACGGGCGAGGACCCGCAGTTCGACGTCGAGGGTGCCAAGGACGTCCTGGGCGGCTGGACATGGATCGACCTGCGGATCGATGGCGTCGAAACGCCCCTCGATCCGATCCTCTACGCATGGACGGAAGGCGAGGTGGTCACCATCCGCCTCCCGGAGATCGTTGAGGGCATCGGCGTGATCCAGGCGCTGGTCCGCCTGCCCGAGCGCGTGTCCCAGCTGCGGTTCGATCCGGCGTGCCGCAAGGGCGTCCGCTTCGGCGCCGTGGCGTTCGGCGCCGGGCCGATGCCGGACGGAAACCGTGTCTTCCTGCCCTGCCCCGCCGGCCCGGCCGCCCAGCCCGGCGCGATACCGACGGCACTGCGTGTGGCTGCCGTCTACTCGGCGCGCCCGCTGGAACAGCTCGAAGCGGTCGGGAACGACCGGTTCAGGACGACCGGCGACGCGCCGCGCGTCGCCATCGAGTCCGATACCGCCGACTTCCCCGCCGGCGTGGTCAGGCTGACCCTGCGGGTGGACGAGGCGGACCAGGCGATCGATGCCGCCCTGTACGCTTCGTGCGAGCCGGACCGATCGCCCTGGGCCTATCGCTTCGGCAGTCTGGCTCCGGGGGTGTCATACGAATACCACCTCGTGTTGCCGGTCGGCGTCCGGGCGCTCCGCTTCGCCTCCGGCGACACGAGGAACGTCACGCTGACCCTTCCTCGGGTCGGATTGCTGCCGCTCGATACGACCGACGAGGCGAGCTACGCCGTCGCGCGTCGCGAGGACATGCCGCCCGACGCGGGTCCGGACGCGATACGGGCCGGTCTCCAGCCGCTCCAGCACCTGGAGGAGTTGGACGGCGTGTTCCGGTCTACCGGACACGATCCGCAATTCCATATCGCGACGGGCGGAGCATTCCCGTGCGGATGGACGGTCGTGACGGTCGAGATGGACGTCGCGGACACGCTGGCCAGACCGATCCTCTACGTGTGGAGCAGCGCGGGTGTGACGGCGATCCAGCTTGCGTCACTCGGCCAGAAAGGACGCGTCCAGCAGCTTGTCCACCTGCCCGACGACGTCTCGACGATGCGCCTCGACCCGACCGACGTGGCGGGAACGTCATTCTCGGCGCCGCAGCTTTCCTTCTCGCCTGCATCGCTGTTCGCGGGTCGCCTCCTTGCGCGCCTGCCTAATGCCGGCCGCCGGGTGGACTATGACACCTGGTGTGACCTCTACGACCGGATCGGTCCGGTGGACCGTGCGCTCATCGGCGAGGCGATCGATCGATTCGCGGACCGGCCGCTGATCTCGATACTGATGCCGGTCTACGATCCCGAGCCCCGCTTCCTGAAGCGCGCGCTTGATACGGTGATCGACCAGATCTACCCCGTTTGGGAGCTGTGCATCGCGGAGGACTGCTCGCGGAACGAGGAGATCCGCACCATCCTACGCGACTACGCGGCGCGAGACGAGCGGATCAGGATCGTCTTCCGGAAAGAGAATGGCCACATCTCGCGCGCGTCCAATTCCGCACTGGAGCTCGTCAGCGGCACGTTCGTCGCCCTGATGGATCATGACGACGAGTTGCCGCCCCACGCGCTCTACCTGATCGCCGACGAGATCAACCGCTTCCCCGACACGGACCTGATCTACAGCGATGAGGACAAGATCGACCAGAACGGCCGGCGCCATGATCCCTATTTCAAGAACGACTGGAACCAGGAGCTCTTCTACTCGCAGAACTGCGTCGCTCACCTGGGCGTCTTTCGTACGGCGCTCGTTCGGGCGGTAGGCGGCTTTCGCGCCGGCTTCGACGGCAGCCAGGACTATGATCTGGTGTTGAGGATCCTGCGCCTCTCGTCGGCCGACCGGATCCGGCACATCCCGCATGTGCTGTACCATTGGCGGATTTTCGAAGGGGTGCGCACCTTTTCGAGCAACAACCCGTCGAACTCGGTCGATACCGCCCGACAAGCGATGAAGGACTATTTCGCGGAGGCCGAGCCCGACAGCGAAGTCCAGCCGATCCCGTATTTCCCCGGATGGTGGCGGATCCGGCGCCCTCTTCCGACCAAGCCGCCGTCCGTCACGATCATCATCCCGACGCGCGACCGTGCCGAATTGGTCAGAAACTGCCTCGACGGTGTTCTCGATCGTACGGACTACCCGGCCGTCGACGTCATCATCGTGGACAATGGCAGCGTCAAGGCGGAGTCCCTGAACTATTTCACGACGATGGCTCAGCATCCGCGGGTAACCGTCCTGCACGATGACGGACCGTTCAATTATTCCCGGCTGAACAACATGGCGGTCGCGCAGGCGGCGGGTGAGTATGTCTGCTTCCTCAACAACGATATCGAGACGATATCACCCGATTGGCTGTCGGAAATGGTCAGCCAGATTCTTCGGCCGGGCGTCGGCGCGGTCGGCACGCGTCTTCTCTATGCCAGCGACACTCTGCAGCACGCCGGCATAACATTGGGCGTGTATGGGATCGCGGCCCACGGCCATCGTCACTTTCCGGGCGACTCCATCGGCTATTTCGGTCATCCGCAGCTGGTCCGGGAAGTGTCCGCGGTCACTGCGGCCGCCCTGTTGATGCCGAAGGTCTTTTTTCGCGCCATCGGCGGCTTCGACGAGGCCGATCTCGCCGTCAGCTACAACGACGTTGACCTGTGTCTGCGTGTTCGGGAAGCGGGGCGCAAGGTCGTCTACACGCCCTTTGCCGCGCTCTACCATCTCGAATCGGCCAGTCGCGGTCTGGACATCAAGCCGGAACAGCTCGAACTGCAGCGTATCGAACGCGGCTACATGACGGCGCGGTGGGAAGGCGCGATCGCCGATGACCCGTTCTACAGCCCCAACCTGACCCTCACCAACGAGGATTACGATCTTGCCTTTCCTCCCCGGGCGTCGCGCCCGTGGCTGACGCAGGGGGACGTCGCGGAGCGACTGGCACGCCTGGGCCAGGCGGCTCTGCCGGTGCCGAGCGAGGCGGCGTTGGCATCGCTTGCGGCGGACACGGTGATCGTGATCGCCGGCGCCGCTCCGTTCGATATGCTGGCGCGGTTGTCCGCCGCGTTCCGCGACGGCCGGCCGAGTCCGGCGGCCATCGTCCTGGTCGACAGCACGGCGCGCATCGACGGTTTTGTCGGCGCCGGCCGCACGGCAGCCTTTCGACGGTCGTGCGATCACGTCCCATTGATCGTCGTCGACGATCCTGGACAGGATCATGACGTCGCAAGGGCCGCCAATCTCGGCCTTGCCCGGGTCGATTCGGATCATCGGCACGTCGTCGTGATCGCGGAGGATTGCGCGTTGACGGACGGCTGGTTCGC
This sequence comes from uncultured Sphingomonas sp., assembly GCF_964237335.1. Taxonomy (NCBI): domain Bacteria; kingdom Pseudomonadati; phylum Pseudomonadota; class Alphaproteobacteria; order Sphingomonadales; family Sphingomonadaceae; genus Sphingomonas; species uncultured Sphingomonas sp. Next base: position 39,070 of record NZ_CAXSHM010000011.1, on the reverse strand, counting down.
CTCGCTCCTGCGGGCCTGGCTTGCCGCGGGGGATCCCGACGGGCTGATCTCGCCGCGCATGTTCGTCCGGGAGAACCGGCCACGCGACGGCGTCCTGACCGACGGCTATCTGGAGATGCCGGCGCGGCAGGTGGCGGCGACGCCGTCGGATATCGGCGAGATGGGTGACGGCTATGCCAACCTGCCCGTTACCGGCCGTCGGGCGCCCGGCGACGTCACGGCCGACGAGGAATTGGAAGCGACGGAACTACCCGCGAGCGGCATGATCCTGGCGCGGCTCGCGGTTCTGCGCGGGGTGGCCGACGACGCCGCGGGAGAACAGGTGTTCGATCCGCTGCTTCTCACCCGGGCGGCGCTGTTCGAGGATCTCGCGCGCCGCCTCGAGAGCAAGGGGGTGCGCTGTCGCGCCACGATGGCGGCGCTGGGCGTGCTGCCCGGCCCACGGCCACGCGACATCGTCCATCTGTGGCAGCATCAGCATGACTATCGTTGGCTCAACCGCAAGGTCCACGGATCCGCCGACGACGGCACGGTGGAGTTCATCTGCCCCTTCCATCGCGGCGACGTGCTCGTCGGAATGCAGGTCGCCCATACCGCCTTTCTCGCCGGGATACCGATCCGGCTCCATGTGGCGGAAAGCCTGCTCGACTGGGTGCTGGCCTTTGATCCGCCGTTCCCCGTCCGCGGCGTGCCTGTGAAGGTGCCCTCCGCCGAGATGACTGCGTTGCACCTGCTTCGTTCCTACGAATATGTCGTCCGCCACCCCGATACCGGTCCTCGCCTCGCCCGATCCCATTTCGCGCGAGGGCTCGATGCGATGCGCAGCAATCTGGCGGGCGTGATGCTGGCGTCGGTGGGGCTGGCGCCGGAGACGCCGCTGGTCGAGCTTCGTCCGGTCACGGACGCCGTGCAGGAGGACGAGGCCGCGACGCTGCTGGCCCCCCATGGCGACCGCGTGATCCTCTTTCATCGCACGGGTGGCTGGGGACTGAAGTCCCTGCCGGACATGGTGCTGGAGCGCTTCGCCTCGACCGTGAAGGCGCAAGGCTTCCGGCTCGTGCAGATAGGTGGCCCGGGCGAGGCGGCCTGCGAGGAAGCCGACGGGATGATCGCCGGAAACTTCGCTCCCGGCCTGTGGGCGGCGCTGTTCCGGCTGGCGGATGCGGTCGCCGGGATCGACAGCTGGACCGCCCATATGGCCGCTATCCTCGATGTGCCTCAAATAACCTTCTATGGTTCGACGCATCCCGACCAGGTGGCCTCGAAACCCCATTTCCGCGCGAGGCGATCGCCTGCCCTGCTGATCGAGCCGACGGTCGCCTGCTCCCCATGCAACTCGCTGGTGTGCCTGATCCAGCCCGAGCCGTTCTGCCCGGGCTACAGCGCGGACCGGACCCGGGTCTCGTTATTCCTGCGCGCTCTGGACCCGATGCCGGCGGAGGAGCGACACGAGGCGTCGGAACGGTCGCCAGAGAGCGACCGGTTTCGCGCTTGATCGCAGCGTAATTGACAACCGGTTGCCGAATGCGCTTGCGTTATCCGGTGATGCCGCCGCTCGCTTGCTTCCTGGCGTCGTCGAGTTCGTTTGGAAAACCCTATGGAAATGCTAGTGAAGCCGGGAGTGCGGCCGAAGCCGCCTGCGCTGCTGGAGCGCGTGGCGAACTGGTTGCGCCATCGCCGCTGGTTCACGATCTTCGTGATCGCACCGACGCTCCTGGTGGCATTGTACCAGGGGTTCGGCGCGTCTGACATCTATGTGTCTGAGTCGCGCTTCGTCATCAAGGCCCCCAGCCAGAAACAGGCCCAGCTCTCGACGATCGCCAGCCTCATCCAGACGACCGGCCTGTCGGGTGGTCAGGAACAGACCAACGAGGTCATGGATTACGTCCGCTCGCGCAACGCGCTCGCCGACCTTGCGAGGCGGATCGACGTCGGGGGCGTGTTCTCTTCCCCGGCCGCCGACATCTTCAGCCGCTACCCGCTGCCGTTCGTCCGCAACCGGTTCGAGAACCTGTACAAATATTACGGCAAGATGGTGGACACCCGCCTCGACCATGACACCAGCACGGCGGTCCTGACCACCAAGGCATTCACGCCCGATGACGCCCACGCGCTCAATGCCGGGCTGCTCGACCTGAGCGAGCAACTGGTCAACAAGCTGAATGCGCGCGCGCAGGACAAGGCCATCGCCGAGGCGCAGCGGTATCTCACCGACGCACAAGCCCGGCTGCGCGCGGCCCGCGTATCGCTGCGGCAATATCGCAACGCCTCCGAGCTGCTGGATCCCGCCAAACAGGCGACCGGGGTGTTGGAAGTGTCGAATGTCCTGATCGGCCAGCAGGCGGCGCTGCGCGCCCAGCTGCAGGCCATGCAGCGGGTCGCGCCGCGCAATCCCTCGATCGCGGCGCTGCGCGACCGGATCGCCGCGATCGGCGTGCAGATCGCCGCTCAGAACGGCCGCGCGGTCGGCACCGGCAGCGGCATCGCCTCCAAACTCAGCCAGTATGAGAATCTCTCGGTGGAGCAGGAGTTCGCGACCCAGATGGTCAACGCGGCCGGCGCCAATCTGGAGCAGGCCCGCACCGAGTCGGAGAAGCAGCAATTCTACCTAGAACGTGTGGTCGAGCCCAATCGTCCCGACGTGGCGTTGCTGCCGCACCGCATCCAGGCCGTGTTCTTCGTGTTCGCAACGGCGCTGTGCATCTATCTGATCGGCTGGATGCTGATCGTCGGCATCCTCGAACACGCGCCGGAGGATTGAGGATGGCGTCGCTGCAACAGGGATGGCGGATACAGCAGCGCGTCATCGTCGCGCTGATGAGCCGCGAGCTCACGACGCGGTTCGGACGCGAGAACATCGGCTTCCTGTGGATCATGGCGGAGCCGCTGCTGTTCGCGGTTCTGGTATCGATCGTGTGGAGCTTCATGAAGGGGCCGGAGGAGCACGGCGTCGCGATCGTGGCGTTCGTCGTCAGCGGCTACCTGCCGCTGACCTTCCTTCGCCATTCCTTCGGCCGGTGCACCAGCATCTTCGTGGCGAACGGCAGCCTGATGTACCACCGCCAGATACGCATCCTCGACTTCGTCTTCGTCCGTGTGCTGATCGAAACGATCGGCGGCATGATGGCCTATTTCTTCATCGGCATCATCCTGATGTACTTCGGCTATTTTCCGGTTCCGAACAACATCGGCCTCATGGTGTCCGGATGGCTTCTTTACACGCTGTTCGTCCTGTCCGTGTGCTTCATCATCGCACCCTTGTCCGAGATGTCGGACGTTTTGGAAAAGGTGCTTCCCGTCACTATCTACCTCTCGATCCCTTTTTCGGGCACTTTCAACATGGCATCGTGGCTGACGCCTCAGGCGCGCGATGTCCTCATGTGGTCGCCGATGGTCAATGCGACCGAAATGATGCGCTACGGGCTGTTTGGCGACGCGGTGCGACCCTATTACGACATCTGGGTTCCGATCGGCGCGTCGCTGGTGTGCATGACGATCGGCCTCGCGCTGTGCCGCCGGGTCCGCCGCACGTTGGTGGTGGAGTGACGGCGCGATGATCGTGTGCGAGGACCTGCACAAATCCTATCGCATGGGTCACGGGCGCAAGCAGGTGCTCAGGGGCGTGGACCTGACGATACGGCCGGGCGACAAGGTCGGTCTGCTCGGTCGCAACGGCGCGGGCAAGACGACGCTGATCAAGCTGATCGGCGGTGTGGAGATGCCGACGTCGGGGCGGGTACGGCGTACCATGTCATGCTCGTGGCCGCTTGGTCTGACCGGCGGGTTCCAGGGCAGTCTCACCGGTTACGACAACGCTCGTTTCATCGCGCGGATCTACGACCATGATTATGCCGACGTGCGCGCCTTCGTCGAGGATTTCACCGAGCTCGGCCGACAGCTCAAGATGCCGGTAAAGACCTATTCGTCGGGCATGCGCGCACGTCTCGCGTTCGCGCTGTCGCTTGCCATCGAGTTCGAATGCTATCTGATCGACGAGGTCATCATGGTCGGTGACAGGAACTTTCAGCAGAAATGCCACTATGAGCTGTTTGACAGGCGCAAGGACCGTTCGTTGCTGCTGGCGTCGCATAGCCCAGAGTTCATCCGCGACTTCTGCAATCGGGCAATGATCCTGTCGAACGGCAAGGCCGATATGTACGAAGACGTCAATCCCGCGCTCGAGACCTATTTCGAGCTCTGATCGATACCGGCCGCCCGATCATTCCCGATAACGACGGCCTTCATGTTTGCCGTGAGCGGCGTAATGGTCCGCGGCATCCTCTCCTGCTGCCGCGACGTCCGGATTGAGCAGGAGGTAGCCCGCGGCATCGAAGTCGGCCGGGAGATCAGCCAGGGAGTCCTCCATGACCGGCTTGGCTGCCGGCGGCATGGCGGGAAGGGTCGCGGACTGAATGGCGGACGTGGCCGGTCGCGGTGTTTGCCTGAACAGGCGCGGCCACGCGCGCCGGGCTTCCGCCTGCGCCTCCCGATACGGCTGGACGGTTTCTCCCAACAGCGTGTTCGGCTCGATCGCGCCGGTCGCGACGTTGGTGATGGTGCGAAGGTCCAACCGGCCGAACGGCTCGTCCGAGAACGCAGGCGTATAGTAGACGCAATCCGCGAAGTAATAGTGACTGACCTGCGACCAGCGCGTCCGCTTCAAATCCGTCCGCACGCTGCCGCCGTGGAGCAGGTTGGCCGCCCAGATCAGCGCCTGGCCCTTGCGCGCCAGGAAGGTCTCGGGCGCGATCCGCTCGGCGTCGACCATCGCGCTCCATACCGCCTCGAACGGCGTCTGCGCGGAGGCATGCGTGCTCTTCCATCCCCGCCGGCCGATCATCGCGTTGCTGAGCACCGGCCATCTGTGCGAGCCGGGATAGTAGACGAGCGGACCGGACTCGGCCGTGATGTCTTCCATCGCCAGCCACACGCCGCACATGAACCGCTCGGGCAGGCTCGAGAAATGGACGGCATCCGTATGCGGGCGCTGCTGTGTGCCGACGGGGAAGTTCAACGTCTGGAACGGGAACGCGCGCCGCCCATACAGCTTGCCCAGCAGCGCGAGGATCTGCGGATTGGCGGCGATGGCCAGCACGTCCGGATCGAACTTCCACGCGTCCTGGATGCGAAGGTTCGCGTTCGGGCCCAGCGCTTCGGGGTCCGACAGGTCCGCGTCGTAGCGCGGTGAAAGGTTCGTCTTGATGCTGTCGATTCGCGCATGGATCGCAGGGTCGGGAAAATCGAACACCGCATAACCACGCGTGTTGAGCTGAACCGCGATGTCCCGTTCGAACGACGACAGCCTCATCGCATCCGGCGACCCGGCGAACAGGGGGGACTCGACCAGCGGCACGCCCGGCAACAGCCTGGACGAAAGTGGTGATGCCGTATCGGGGTAAGGCAAGCTGGACATGGACTTTCCTCGCAACGTCAAAGGCGGGAACGATAGGTTTCGCTGGCTCGATCGAGCCCGACATGATGCATCGGATCGACGACCGTCGTCGTTCCCCAGCGGGTCTGCAGAACTTTAAGCTCGCGCATATAGCGTTCGAGGTGCGCCGGCGAGAAATCGGAGCCTCGCGACTTGCTTTCCAGATGAAAGAGCGTCGCTTGGGGCGCGTAGACGTTCCGCCAACCCGCTTGGCCGAGCTTCAGGCACAGGTCGACGTCGTTGTAGGCGATCGACAGGTGTTCCGCATCAAAGCCGCCGACCGCCTCGAACTTGCGCTTTTCCACCACGAGACAGGCACCGGTGACCGCGCTGGCATAATGTGCCGCGTGCGCCTGGGCGAAGTAGCCGGGATCGCCGGCCGGCAGCCCCCGATGCGCGTGGCCCGCCGCGTTGCCCAGGCCCATCACCACGCCGGCATGTTGGATGCTGTGATCGGCGTAGAGCAGCTTCGCGCCGACCGCACCGACGTTCGGACGGACGGCGTAGCGCATCATCTCCCCGAGCCAATCGCCCGCCGCGACTTGCGTGTCGTTGTTCAGGAAGCAGAGATACGCGCCTTGGGCATGAGCGGCGGCGACATTGTTGATGGCGGAGAAATTATACGCCATCGGACATGGCAAGACCGTCACGCGCGGATCGCGGACGATCTGCCTGAAATAGGCGTGTGTTTCCGGTTCAACGCTGCCGTTGTCGATGATGACGAGCGTGTAATTGTCGTACCGGGTATGTTCGAGAACGCTATCGACGCACGCGCTCAGCAAGTCACGGTGGTCGCGCGTCGGAACGAGGATCGTGACCGATGGTGCAGGATCGGGCGCCGGCCAGCTGACCGTGACGGTGGCGAACGGCCCGGCTGTGGCAGTGGCGCCCGTTCCCCGAAGATGGGCGGACACCGTGTCCACGCGCGCCGGCAGGGCATCGGCGCCGCCTTGTCGCCGAACATGGGCGACGATGTGCGGAACATGCACCACACCGGCATCGTCGCCGCTCGTCGCCGCGAGCAGCAAGGCGTAGGCCGGACATCCGGAGGATCGCACCGCTTCCGACATCGCGGCACGCGCGCACGCCGTCTCGATCGCGTACGAACGTGACGCGAAGTCCAGCGCGAGGATCATCTCCGCGTTCCACTCCGGCTTGAGCCACGGCGTCGAGCGGTGACCGAACCGGTTGATGCTGTCTTGATCGCCGTAGATCACCCCCGACCTCGGCGCCGCGCGGAATGCTTCGGCGAAACGGAACAGCGCGGTCGGCGCCAGTTCGGTCCCGATCGTCCAAGGCACGACGAGAGCGCCGACCGCGGCATCGAGCGCCAGGGCTAGGGCGTCGCCGGCGTCTTTCGCCCGGCACGTCACGGTCCGCACCCGGGGATGATCGTGGAGGACCGGCTTTCCCGTCTCTGCCGTCACGATCTCCCAACGATCGTAGCATTGTCGCTCGATCGAGGCGACGGCCGCGGCGAGCAGGGCCGGATCGGCACCGGCCGGCACCGGCATCAGGATCGAGACCAGCGGCGGGTCGGTCCAGGCCGCGACACTGTCGCGAGCACGCGTGATCACGCCGCCTTCGTCTTCCACCAACCGGATCAGCACATCGTAAGCGAATGGCGCCGACGCGGCCGCTTCTTGGAGCCAGTTGCCTGCGCGCACGCGCCGCCGGGTCACATACCAATAGGCGACGGCGATCGCCCGATGCGGACGCCACGCCAGGACGCGGAGGAACAGGCTCATCGATCGCTTCACGGTTCCGCCTGCCCTCCCGTCGCGAGGGAACGCATCGTCCCGCATCCATCGTCGTCGAAGGCGCAGCAGGGCAGCATGTATGGAGACCTACGACCGTGGTCATCGAGAAAAATGGTCATCATCGCTTGCAAGCGCACCACGAAAGACGTGATCATGCTCTTGCGCGCGTTGGGATGGTTGGAGATCAGTCTGTCCTTTTCAAGACGAGAATCGCCTGCGCATCAGAGGCACGGGGTATTATCTCGACGACTTGAAAGTATCGCGACCATTGCCGGCGAACATAGTCGTCGCTGTGGAACACGTTGCATCGATAGGGATCATCATTCCGGAAGTTCGACACGTGCCTGCCCGCAGGCAGTTCGGACAGTGCAGCAAGCTCGGGGCTGTGAGCCTCAAGAGCCGAGCGCAGTTCTGCACCCATGTCCTGCCATGTTGCCTCGTTGTGCGTCGTGACCAGTGCGAGACCGCCGATCTTCAACGTCCTGCGCAATTCCAGAAGCCAGTTTGTCTCCGTTTCGTCGATATGGGTGAAGACCGACATCGCTATGATGAGATCGAAGGTCTTGTCGTTGATCGGCAAAGTCGGCTGATACAGTCCCTGAAACAACCTCAACGCCGGTGGAAAGTTGAGCAGGTTCCATTCGACCGACGTTTGCTTGAAGTCGTTGGACCAGACTTTCCAGCCACCTTGATAATGGAAATGCCTGAACACTCTTCCGGTCGATCCGCCGAAATCCAGTATCGATCCATGCGAGATGCCGTGACGAAGTGCGATCTTGGATAAGCCAAGATATTCCGCATATCCGGAAACCCAGTAATGGAAGTCGTTTGCGCCATAACCTTCCCTGTTTTGAGAAGCCGGGATCGGTGCATCATCGAGCTTCAACGCATTGATGATCTCGTCAGCAGATGGCTTCAGTCCTCTTGCTTCAAACAAGGGAAACATGTGGTGATGTTCATAATCGATGAAATCGGCGGCGCGGGACACTGAAGGAGCCAGGGGCTCGGAGGCCGCGAACGGGTTCGCATAAGCGCTCAACCGGGCCAACTTGGCTTCCAGAGTATCCGTCATTGACTCACAAAACCCATCATAAGCTGGTCGGACGTCCCGAGCATCTTCCGTATCGCGGCAGGCGTCACTCCTTCAAGGCGATTTAGTGAGCCTGGCGATCGGGACCAGCGCGCACCGACGATGGCCCGAACCCGCCTACCCGCCGCCGGAGATCAGATCGGTTCCGGCGCCTTGGGGTCCGGCAGTGTCCGCCGCATCGCGGTCGTGGATCTGCATCGAAGCCGCACGCCGGCTGGTTTCAGACGAGCCATTGCCGCCTGCCGGGTTCGTTTGCCTCACGACGGATCAAGATGATAGGGCCGCCATTGCCAAAGACTTATCCGCAAGGCCCGTTTCTCCATGGTATTTCCCTCAATCCGGTGGTCCGGCTCACGACGTTGGGCTGCGAGCGGGTTGACGGTGCTTGCCGCCGGATGCGCGACCCTGCCGTCGAGCGGTCCCACCGGCCATGAAATCCAGAAATCGATCACCGACCCGAAGGAGGCCGGGCAGCTCCAGATCGTCGAGATCGCGGACGCGGCATCGCTTCCGGTCGCGACCGCCCGACGCGCCCTCCCGTTCTCCGAGAACGAGCCATCCCCGACGGACATGGTCGGTCCGGGCGACGTTCTCGACATCACGATCTACGAGGCCGGCATCGCGCTGTTCGGGGGCGGCAGCCGTATCCCGGGAGACGGGACGGGTTTCGACCCATCGGCCAAGGTCGAGAAACTGCCGCCCAACCGCGTCGACGATGGCGGTTACATCCAGCTGCCTTATACCGGCCGGCTGCGCGTGGCCGGACAAACCGTCAGCGAGATCGCGCGCCGGATCCGCACGGGCTATTCGGGCCTGTCGCAAAACCCTCAGGTCCTCGTCTCGATCCGGGAAGACATCACGAACAGCGTGATCGTCGGAGGAGAGGTGGGCAAGCCCGGGCGGCTCATCCTGTCGACCAACCGGGAATCACTGTCCGACGCGATCGCGCTGGCCGGCGGATATCGCGGCGACGCCAAGGACCTCGAGGTCCGCGTGACTCGCAAGGATGTCAACGGCGAGTTCCGGCTGAGCGACGTCCTGGCAGGATCCGAGCGGGATCTGCGCGTCGAGCCTGGCGACCGCATCCTTCTGTTGCGGGCACCACGGTCCTTCTCGGTCATGGGTGCGCCCGGCAGGGTCGAGCAGCTGGCCTTCAGCGGCTCCGCCATATCCCTGGCCGAGGCGATCGCCACCGCGGGAGGCGCGAACCCCAATCTCGGGGATCCCAAGGCGATCTTCATCTTCCGCGCCACCGCCGCAGAGAACGGTCAGCCGGTGAACACCGTGTACCACATCAACATGATGAGGACGGGCAGCTACTTCCTCGCCCAGCGTTTCGTGATGCGCGACAAGGATGTCCTCTATTTCGGCAACGCACAGGCCAACCAGCCGAGCAAGCTCATCCAGATCATCAGCCAGCTCTTCTCCCCGATCGTGGCGATCACCAGCGGCGTCAGCGCCCTGCGTTGAGGCCGTCCGGTTCTTCACGGTGGACAGTGAGGCAAGGACCGATGGAGGTGCCGGCCATCGGGACCGGAAACGATCCCGTTGGCCGATCCGGCGCGCCGTCGGCCCGGCGCGCGATACTGCCGCTGGCGTTGTCCGCATCGCCACACGACGCGCTCCGGGGCCTTGGATGGATCGTCCGCGGCAAGCGCGTGCGCGGCTGGAACCTGATCTACCGTGCCGCGTCGATCCACCCGGGTTATTATGAGTCCTGGGTGGCCAAGGCAGAAGGACGCATCATCCAACGTTTTTGCGCGGAGCGGGCACCGGCGTCGCGACCGCCGTCGATCGGTTGCCTCATCCTGGGCCCCGGCGTCGAACAGGCCAGGCGGACGCTGCGAAGCGTCCGTGCGAGCCTGGGACCCGCGGTGCCGGTCTGGACCAACGTCGCGATGCCTGTCGCCGATGGCGCGATGCCTGTCGCCGATGGCACGATGCAGATCGCCGACGGCTCCCCGCTTGGCGAGGGCCTGGCCGGTCCGGAACCCGACTGGCTCCTGCCGCTACGCGCCGGGGACACATTGTCTCCGGCATTGGGAGCCATACTCGCCCGCGTGGCACACGATCGCTCCAGGAACCCGGCTCTCGGTCCGGTCATCTTCTGGGATGAGGACCGGCTGCACGACGGTCGACGACGCGATCCCTGGGTGAAGCCCGGATATGATCCCATGCTGTTCGGCGATGGTGACGGGGTGATCGGTGCCGGACTGATCGCGATGCCCGCGATCCGTGCGGCTGCGAAGGAGTGTGCGACCCGCGCCGACCTGGCGGGGGTGACGGATGCCGTCGCAAGGATACTCGCCGTCGGCGATCTTGCCCCCCTCCACCTGCCGCTGATCCTCACCCACCGCTGCTTTGACGTCGGTGTGAACAGGCCTGTCGGGGACAAGCCATCAAGGGGCCGTCCCCTGCCGTCCGCGCCACCGGTCTGGCCGCACGTCTCGATCATCATACCCATGCGGGATCGGCCGGCCCTGCTGCGGTCGTGCCTGGCCGGACTGCGCATGCTGACCTACCCCGGACGGGTGACGATCACGGTCGTCGACAACGACAGCATCGAGGCGGAGACGCATGCGCTGCTGGCGCAACTCAAGCATGACGGCGCGGCGGACGTGCTTCCCTGCCCCGGCGCCTTCAATTTTGCCGCCATGATCAACCATGCCGTCGAGAACACGTCGGGCGACGTCCTCTGCCTGCTGAACAACGACGTCGAACCACGCGACGGCAGGTGGCTGGAAACCATGGTCCGCCACGCGGTCCAGGAGGAGATCGGAGCCGTCGGCGCGCGGCTCCTCTATGCCGACGGCACGATCCAGCACGCGGGCATCGCCATCGGCACCGGCGGAGCGGCCGGGCATGTCCAGAAAGGCATTAGCCCGGACGAGCCCCGCTTTCACCATTGGCATGCCCGCAGTCGTACCGTCTCGGCGGTCACCGCCGCCTGCATGGTCCTGGAGCGTTCGAAGTTCCAGGCCGCGGGCGGGATGGACGCCGCGACATGGGCGGTCGATTTCAACGATGTCGACCTATGCCTGAAACTCGTCGCATGCGGCATGCGCAACGTGCTCACGGTCGAGGCCACGCTCGTCCATCACGAGTCGCAGTCTCGCGGGACCAGGCGTTCCCCCGAAGCATCCGAACGCTTCGCGCGCGAACTGGAGGCGCTGCAATCCCGCTGGGCCACCCGAACATGGCAGGATCCCCACCACAGTGTGCGCTTCAGGCGGGAGGCCGAACAATGCATTCTGGCATTCTGACGCCGCGCCGCGCCAGGCGCGAGCCCGTCACCCCGGTCGTCGAATTGCCCGAGGTGACGCTCGTCGCCGCCACCAGCGTCGCCATGCCCCAGACGGTCAGGGCCATGGTGCTGTCGCTGGAACAGGCGCGCTTTGGTGCAGCGATCCTGTTCTGTCATCGACCACCGTCGGTCGGGACGCCCGCCTGCATCGTCTGGCGGCAGATCGAACCGATCGAGTCGCACGCAGCCTATTCGCGGTTCATGCTCCATGATCTGCGGCGTCACGTGGCGACGAGCCATGTCCTGTGCGTCCAATGGGACGGCTATGTCCTGGACGGGCGCAGATGGGATCCCGGTTTCCTGGACTATGACTATATCGGCGCTCCATGGCCGCAGTTCGGGGATGGCCATGTCGTGGGCAACGGCGGCTTCTCGCTGCGGTCACGACGCCTGTTGGACGCCTGCCACGCGCTCGGGATCGACGAGTCGCCCGAGGACGTCGCGATCTGCCGGACGCACCGTTCCACGCTCGAAAGCCGGTTCGCGATCCGCTTCGCCCCGGAAGACGTCGCTCGACGGTTCGCGTTCGAACGACACGCGTCGAGCGGCGACGAGTTCGGTTTCCATGGCGTGTTCAACCTGGCCGGGCTGGTCGATCCGCGACAGATGAACGACATCATCACCGATCTGGACCCGATGGTCCTCAACCGTCTCGAGCATCGCGAGTTGTTCCGCCTGGCGCTGCGACGGGGCAATCTGCGCCTCGCCTGGAAGGTCCTGCGGCGGCTCCGTCAGGGCGCGGACCGTCGCTAGACGATCGGCCGATCCGACGATGGCTCCTGCCGCGGGTGCGATGCCGCGATGGCGGGGCTGACGAGAGACCCCATGTGGCGGGCATGAGCTTCTCGTGCCGATCGTCATCCACGGTGCCGTCGCCGGTGTGGCCGATCCCGTGTCGGCATGGCCGGCCTGGCGAGCGCGATCCGTGCTCATAGACGTCAGCCGGCTGATCTGGCGGTGGTGGACGGGTCGCCTGCCCACCGGGATCGATCGCGTCTGCCTTGCCTATATGGCGCATTTCGGGCCCAAGGCGCGTGCGGTCATCCAGTGGAAGGGGCGGCGGATCGTCCTGACGGCCACGGACTCACAGCGACTGCTGGCCATCCTCCTCTCGGGCAACCCGGGATTTCGCGCGCGCCTGGTCATGGTGCTCGGCCGGGCGCTTCCGCGTGCGGTCGCGATCCGCCTTCAGCCTGGCGAGGTCTACCTGAACATCGGCCACACCGGTCTGGACGACCCCGGCCTGGGTCGTTGGGTGGAACGACACCGATTGCGTGCCATCTACCTCATTCACGACCTGATCCCGATCGAGACGCCGCAGTTCTGTCGCGCGGGCGAGGCCGAAAGGCATGTCCGCCGTATGTCGAATGCCCTGACGAGTGCCAGCGGCATCATCGTCAACTCGCAGGTCACTCTGGACGGGTTGCGCGACTTCGCGGACCGTCGACGCCTCCCTGTCCCGCCTGCGATCGTGGCATGGCTCGCCGGCGATGCCCTCCCCGCCGGTGCCACCCCACCACCGGCGGATCGTCCCTATTTCGTCACGATCGGCACGATCGAAGGGCGCAAGAACCACATCCTGCTGCTGCGCCTGTGGCAGCGGCTGATCGAGCGGATGGGGGACGGCGCGCCCCGGCTGCTGCTGGTCGGCCAGCGCGGCTGGGAAGCGGACGATGCGCTCGCGATTTTGGATGGCTGCGTCGCATTGCGGGGCATTGTGGTCGAGCTTGGCCGCTGCGGCGACGACGAGCTGGCCCGGCTGCTGACCGGCGCGCGGGCGCTGCTGATGCCGTCCTTCGCCGAAGGGTTCGGGATGCCGGTGATCGAGGCGCTGCACCTCGGCACCCCAGTGATCGCGTCGGACCTCGCGGTGTTCCGCGAGATCGCCGGCGACATCCCCACCTATCTGACGCCGTCCGACGGTGCGGGATGGGAACGCGCGGCCCTGGAGTTTTGCGGCGCCTCGCCCGACCGGCTGCGCCAGCTGGCGGCGCTGCGCGGGTATCACGCGCCCGACTGGCCCGGCCATCTCGCCCGTGTGGAGCGCTGGCTCGCGACCCTAGGCTGACGTCGGCGACGTCCGCGCGTCCGCTCCGATCAGCCGGCGCGCGGATTCGGTCACCAGCAGATCGATCCCCGCGTTGCTGAGGAACGCGCCATGGATCAGGCAGCGGTCGGCGAGCACGCGACTGAACGCCTCGTACACCGCCGGTTCCGGCGCGCGCGGAGCGGACCAGAAGCCGTCGAGCGGCTGAGCGTCGGTCAGCCCCGGAATATCGTACACCGCGCTGCCCAGTGCCTTCACCGGCTTGCCCGCGGCGAGCGCCAGCGTGCCGCTGGTGCTGTTGACCACCACCATCCCCAGCGATGCGGTCATCATGTCCGGCAGGTCGCCGCCCTCGACGAAGACGACGCGGGTCTCGACGCCAAGCGCGGTCGCCCGCGCCGTCACGACCGTGCGCCAGTCGTTGAGGCCGGAATCCAGCGGGTGCTCCTTGATGACCAGCGCGACGCCGGCGGGCGCTGCGCGCGCGAAGCTTTCCAGCACGACCTCGATCGCGCGGTGCATCGTGCCGAACGGCGAGTGGACGCGGATCTGATAGTCCGAGTTGAGCTGGAGCGGGAACAGGAAGAACGGCCGGTCGAAGGCATGCGCGGCCTCTTCGTGCACGCGGGCCGCGTCCTTCCTGCGCTGACGGAAGCGGCGCAGGAAGGTGATCCCTTCCCACACCGGATCGCGGTCGCGATGCGAGCGGTGGAACGGGAAGCGCCAATATTGGAGCACCACCTCGGCATAGTAGAAGAACGCAGCCCAGCCGCGTCCCGTGGCGAAGGAGGGTACGGGCGGATGCGCCGGCACCGGCGGCACGCCTGCGGCCTCGCGCCGGTACCAGTCGGGATCGCGCGGCAGCGTCGAATGGCCGTTGACGCCGCCCCGCTCCAGCGTGACCCAATCGGGCCGGATATATCCTTCCTCGAAGACATGGACCTGGACGCCGGCCGCCAGGGCCGCCGTGATCGCGGCGGCGTGCGCGGGTCGGCCGTCACCGAACACGACAAGGTCGGTGACGCGGTGACGCACCATGTAGCGTGCGACATGCGCCGGCCAGCCGCGCTCCAGCCCGCGATAGCCGTCGCCCTGAGGCCACGTCGCGCGATCGCCGCCGTTCAGGTTGATGCGGCGGACGCGCGGTCCGGCCGATGCCAGTGTCGCACCCAACCGGGGGAAGAACGACCCGTGCGGCCCCTGCAGGAACAGGAAGCAGCGCGCGGTCATGCTCGCGGAAGGATCAGACGCGGACATTGGCGATCGCGTCGCGGTCCGACAGCGCGAGCAGTAAGCCGATCGTGAAGGGCAGGATCGCGGGCACCAGCATCGCCGCCAGGACGATGCCGGCCGGCGCGCGCAGCCAGAGCGCGAGAAGCGAGAACATCCACAGCGCGACGTGGCCGGCATAGGCGCGGATGCTGACGAGCGTACGCCGGAACCGGCCGACCCGCTGCGCGAACAGCGTCCATGGCCCGGTCGCGGCGCCGTAACCCCACAGCCAGACGAGCAATCGGGGCGACGCCGCGTCCGCGCCGAGCACCACGCGCAGGCACAGGATTTCCGCGACGAGGATCACGGTGATCGGCACCGCCCCGCTAACGACCGCGATCGCGCGGGCCCGCCGCCGCCGGCCGCGATCCAGCGACTGCGCCGCCGCGTCGTCGATCATGACGATCAGCGCCTCCAGCGGGCGCGCCAGCACCGAGCAGAGCAACAGCGCGACGAGGCCCAGCGCGACCGGCGCCCAATCCTGCCGGACGACGAGGATCAGCCCGGCGGCGACGCTTCCGACGCTTAGCAGTGCCATGGGGATGGTGGCGAGGCCCATGGCGGTTCCCGTCACGTCGAACCCGAGCCTCAAACACCCTCTCCCACCCGGCCGGTACCGGTGCGCCGACGCTTCATACAGCCGGAAACCGCACCAACAACCGTCAGCGTCGCCGCCCAAGCAGCCGACCCTGCCAACGCCGCAGCCGCACGATCAGGCCCGGCGATCCCATCGCGCCATCCTCGATGCGCGCCACCAGCACCTCGGCGGGGCACGGCAGGCGGGTGACGGGATCGAGATAGCGCGGGTAGAGGATCAGCGTCGCGGCGACGAGCTCGTCGAGGCTCGCGTCCCGGCTGCGCCGGGCGGGCATGGGGCCCAGATCGCGGGTGAGGCCCCAGCCGGCGAAGAACGGCACGCCGTGACACGTCACCTCGCGCCCGCGCAGCAGCGCCTCGAACCCGGTCAGCGAGGTCAGGACGTGGACCGCGTCGACATGGCCGAGCAGCGCCGCCATGCTTCCTTCGCGCAGCACTCGGTCGGCATGGACGAGTGCGTCGGCATCGCGCAGTCCGCCCCGGCGATGGCCCGCATCGACGTCGGGGTGAGGACGGTACCAGATCTCCGCCTCGGGCTCCGCGGACCGCACGCGGCGCAACAGGTCGAGATTGCCCGTCACCTGTCCCCCGCCCAGCAGCACCGAGCGGTCGTCCTCGACCTGGCCCGGCACCAGCACCAGCCGGCGCCCGCGGCGCGGCGGAAGCGCCGGCTGGTCCCCCGCGCCGCCATATTTGCCGATCCCGCCTGCCACCAGCCGCGCGCGCAGCGCCGCAGCGCGCGCCAGCAGCGCAGGCGGAAAGTCGCCGCCCTCGATCAACCGCTCGAGCTCGCTCGGCCGCGCGGGATCGTAATGGATGCCGGACCGGTCGACCACGACCGACTGCGGCGGGACGAGGTTCGCGCCCAGCCCGACCGAGCGGACGAAGCCGTCCTCCACCTCGACCAGCGGCACCGCGCGCCGGCCTGCCTCCGCGAGCGTCGCGGCGGACACGCGCGAAGGCCAGATCGCGACCGCGCCGCCGGCACGCGCGGCATGACGGATCGCAGCCGGGCCGCGCAGGAAGCGTAGCGGCGTGGGCCGCGGTGCCCACAGGAAGCGGCGGATCGCCGCGCGCTTCCACCACGCCATGCCGGTCGCGGCGACGATATCGCGATCGGCGTCGATCTGCCGGCGCCACAGCGCCAGCAGTGCCACAGCCTGATCGATGCGACACTCCTCGCCGGTGAACGGGTCGCGATACCGGCAGCCGAGCAGATGCGCGGCGATCCGGTGCCGGCGATCGGCCTGGGTCTCGCCGGGGGCGCCGAACCGTCCGGACGACACGATCCGCACCGCGGCGCCCGCCAGCTCGCCGATCCCGGCCCATTCGTCGTCCCCCTGCGCGACCAGCGTCACGCCAGGCGCGAGCAGCGACCACGGGTTCGTCAGCTCCTTGAGGGAAGCGGGCACACGCAGCGCGTCCGCCGAAACGCCGCCAGGCTCGTGGCTGCGGGTGACACGCACCACGGTTGCGGCACGGACGCCAGCGGGCGCGGCCCAGAACGCGGCACCGACGCGCGCGTCCCGCACGATCCCCAGCACCGCCTCGACCCGTTCCTCCTCCAGCGTTGCCGGATCGAGCGGTGCGCCGCCGCCGCTGACCGCCGCGACCGCCGCGACCGCCACCGGCAGCCCGGGGAACGGGGGCGAGCGCAACAGGGGCTGGCGAACGGCGGTCATCGCTGCGCCTCGCCGGGTCGGCGATCCCAAGCGGCGATACGTGCAGCCCCATCCGCGACGACGATCCGCCCCCACGCGCCGGTCCGCAGCCTGCGCGAGGCGAGCGCGCTCGCCTGCCTGGCCAGCGCCGGATCGGCATGAAGCGCAAACCGTGCCGCGCCGTTGCTGGTCACGAGCAGCAGGTGCCCCCGCCCCGTCACCATCAGCGTGCGCCACGCCTCCAGCCGCGCCGGCGCGTCCACGGTCCAGCCCGGCGGGGCGGCCAGATCCTCGTTCCAGCGCGCCAGCGCCTCCGGCCCGATCCGGGCGAGCACGGCATCCTCGGATTGTCCCTCGTCGGGGCCGTGGTCGATCTCGGCGAGCCATGCGGCGGTCTCGATCGCGGAACCGGCCGGCAGCAGCCCCAGCATCAGCTCGGCGGTCGCCTGCGTTCGCCGCAATGGCGCGGCGAGCACGCGGTCGAAGGCGATGCGCTCCCCGGCGAACGCCGCGCCCAGCGCGCGCGCCTGCGCCTCGCCCGACGCGACCAGCGGCAGATCGGTGCGCGCGCCGATGCGGCGCGGCGGCTCGCCGGGGAAGAATGTATCGCCGTGGCGGACGATGGTCAGGATGGTCGGGGCGAGCGTGAGCGTCATGCGCCGAACGGATCGCCCAATCGCGCGATCAGCTCCTCGGCCAGCGCGACGTCGCGCGCGCTGTCGATCCCCGACATCGGGTGGCGCGGGGCCGGCACCTCCACCGTCGTCACATCGATGCCGTTCTCGAGGAAGCGGAGTTGCTCCAGCCCCTCGATCGCCTCGTAGATGCCCGGCGGCAGTGCCTCGAACCGCGCGAGCGCGTCCCGCCGATAGGCGTAGACGCCGAGGTGGCGATATATCGGCGACAGCGGGTCCCGCCCGCGCAGGGTCGCCTCGTCGCGGATCGCGGGCAGGATGGTCTTCGAGAACCACGCCGCATGCCCGTCGGCCAGCCGCGCGCAGGTGGTGCCGCTGAACGGTGACCCGGCCTTGTGCGCGCGCAGCGCGTCGAGCGCCTCCCAGTCCAGCCGGACCACAGGCGTCGCCACCCCTGCGGTCGAGCAGCGCAGGGCCTCGACCAGACGGGCGACCACCGCCGGGGGGACGAAGGGCGCATCGCCCTGCAGGTTGACGACGATCCCCGGCGCGCGTTCTCGCACGAGAGCGGCCGCATGGGCCCTGCCCGAGCCCGAGGCGATGGCCGCGTCCGTCATCACCGCCTCGCAACCCAGCGCTTGCGCGTGATCCGCGATCCGCCGGTCGTCGGTCGCGACGACCAGCTCGGCCCCGCCCGCCAGCGCGATCGCGCGCCGCCCGACGTCCACCACCCGTTCCAGCAACGTGCGCCCCGCGATCGTGACCAGCGGCTTGCCCGGCAGCCGCGTCGAGCCGAACCGCGCGGGGATGACGATCAGGTCCGGTGGGCGCCGGTCGGAGGCTGCCCCGTCAGCCGGTGCCGACACGCAGCACGTCGTGAAGGTGGACGATGCCCAGCAGGACCGTGCCGTCGCACACGAACAGCGTCGTCACCGCATGGTCGTTCATCAGCCGCAGCGCGTCCGACACCAGGGTCTGCGGGGGAACGGACAGCGGCTGGGGCGTCATCTGCTCCTTCACCAGCGCGTCCATGCGGCCAGCCGCGAAGCTGCGGCGCAGATCCCCGTCGGTGAAGATGCCCACCAGCAGACCGGCCCCGTCGACGACGGCGGTGCAGCCATAGCGTTTGCGGCTCATCTCCACTGTCGCTTCGGCCAGGGTCGCCTGGGCGGCGATGATCGGGATCGCCTCGCCCGTTCCCATCAGCTGCGCGACCGTCGCGAGCCGCGCGCCCAGCCGGCCGCCGGGATGGAGCCGGTGGAAATCCCCGAGGCTGAACCCGCGCCGATGGATCAGCGCGACCGCCAGCGCGTCACCCAGCGCCGCCTGCACGGTCGTCGAGGCGGTCGGTGCCAGCTGATGCGGGCAAGCCTCGCGCACCGCGGGCACCGGCAGGCAGATGTCGGCCGCCTGCCCCGCGGCGCTGTCGCCACGCGAGGTCATGACGATCAGGATCACGCCCAGCCGACGGGCGTGGTGGACGATCTCGGCGAGTTCGGGCGTCTCGCCGGACCAGCTGATCGCGAGCACCACATCGTCGCGGGTGATGATGCCAAGGTCGCCGTGGCTCGCCTCTCCGAGGTGGAGATAGGCGGCCGGGCTGCCGGTCGACATCAGCGTCGCCGCGACCTTCCGCGCGACGATCCCGCTCTTGCCGATGCCGGTCACGATCACGCGGCCGCGCGCCGCGAGGATCGCGTCGAACGCCTGGCCGAACGCCTCACGCAGCGGCGTATGCTCCAGCGCCTCCTCCAGCGCCGCGAGCGCATCGCGCTCGATACGGATCGTGTCCCGCGCCGACGTCATCACCACCGCCCGATCGGACGCATCGACGAGGACTGACCGGCTGTGGGGCACGAAGCGACTACCTGATGGGAAGGAGCGTGGCGCATAAACCTTCGGACCGATCTTTGCTATGTCCGCCGCTCGCGATAGGCGGGTGCCATATCCCGTTGTTGCCGAAAGCTAATTCCATGCACCTGTGCCAGCATTCCGTCGGGCCGGAGCATCCGCTGTTCGTGATCGCGGGACCATGCGTGATCGAGAGCGAGGCATCAGCGCTGTCGACGGCCGACACGCTGCGCGCGATCGCCGATCGATTGGGTATCCTGCTGATCTACAAGAGCTCGTTCGACAAGGCGAACCGCAGTTCGGGAGGCTCGTTCCGCGGGCCGGGGCTGGAGGAGGGGCTTCGGATCCTCGAGAAGGTGCGCGCCGGATCGGGGTTGCCGGTGCTGACGGACGTGCATGAACCCAGCCAGGTGAGCGCGGTCGCGCAAATCGCCGATGTGCTGCAGACCCCCGCGTTCCTCGCGCGGCAGACCGACTTCATCGCCGCCGTCGCCGCCTCGGGGAAGCCGGTCAACATCAAGAAGGCGCAGTTCATGGCGCCCGGAGACATGGTCCAGGTCGTCGCCAAGGCGCGCGCGGCGGCGCTTGCCGCAGGGTTGGAGCCCGACCGGTTCATGCTGTGCGAGCGCGGCGCCTCGTTCGGGTACAACAACCTCGTCTCCGACATGCGCTCGCTGCCGATCATGGCCGAGACCGGCTGCCCGGTGGTGTTCGACGCGACCCATTCCGTGCAACTGCCCGGCGCGGGCGGCGATCGATCGGGTGGCGAGCGGCAGTTCGTGCCGGTGCTGGCGCGCGCGGCCGTCGCCGCCGGGGTGGCGGGGCTGTTCGTCGAGACGCATCCCGATCCGGACCGGGCGCTGTCCGACGGCGCCAACAGCTGGCCGCTCGACAAGCTGCCCGCGCTGCTGGAACGGCTGGTCGCGATCGACGCGGTGGTTAAGGGTCTGTGAAGCAGGTCGCAACCGGCGCGACAGGGGGGAACGACCAGACGAGGATCAGGAGGAGACCCCCCCGCTCATCTGCAAGTTCGATCGTGGTGTAGCGGACATGCCGCAGCTGGATGCCCCGCGAGGGCACACGCTGCGGACCAATATCAACACCTTACGCGGGCTAACCGTTCGCGGCTTCCTGAAAACTCCCTTCGTGTCCGAAGCGGAGTGGCTAACCTTTCCGGTGCTCCGCCCGGGCCGAAACGTGAAACGCCCGACCTGGCTGGAACCGGATCGGGCGCTAACATTGCTCACCGGGCGGGCGGGCACGACTTCCATAGCATAGGCGGCGGCAACGGCCAACGGCGAGCGATCCTCACGCTGAGGTTCAGCGCATGACGACGTTCGACCTTCAGCACGCGGCGATGGCGATCCCGAACGCCACAGCGGCGCAGAAGCATGTGCTGTTGGTGCTCGCGCTGCGCGCTGACAAGGTTACGGCTGCTTGCAATCCCGGAATGCCGCGCATTGCGGAGGACACCGGCTTGAGCGAGCGGACCGTGCACCGCACGATCGTGGAGCTTGAACAGGCGGGCCATATCTCGCGTGCGGTACGGCCCGGCGTCGGCACCACCTACACCGTGCACCCCTGCCACAGTGTCACCCCTGACAAGGTGTCACCCCTGACACAGTGTCAGGCGACCCCTGACACAGTGGCAAGCGAACTACCAAGAACCACCACTTCTACGAAGACTTCGTCTTCTCCGAAGAAGCGCGCGCGAGTGAACGCCTCGATCGAGCTGCCCGATTGGGTGCCTGTAGATCCGTGGAACGGCTGGCTGGAGATGCGGCGGGTGAAGGGCGCGAAGGAAACCGCCCGCGCCCTGACGATCGCGATCGGCGAGCTGCGCAAGCTGGCGGACGCCGGTCACCCACCAGGCGAGGTGCTCGATCAGTCGACCTTCCGCCGGTGGACCGGCCTATTCCCGATCAAGGATTCTCGTAATGGACTATCGCTACGAAGCAACGACCTCGCCCGGCCGGGAAGTGTCGGCATGGCAGGACCTAGGCGCGGCTACGCTGCCGACATGCTCGCCAGTGCCCTCGCGCGGTCGGACGAAGGTGCCGCAAGCGATCCACCAGATGATCGGGGAGCTGAAGGTCCGGTTCCAGCATGGCTCCGGCGGCGACCCTGAGGGGTTCAGGGCGCGGTGTGGTTTCCTTGCTGAAGACCTGGCCGACGCTCCGCCACTGCTGCTCCGTTTGGCCATCGCGCAATGGGTTCGGGAACAGCCGTTTCTGCCTACTGCGGCAGACCTCACCCGACTGATGCGGGAGGAGCTTGAACGCCGCGATCGTGCGGCCTCGCCGGCATCGCCACCACCTGGCTACGACTGGGCACAGAGCTTCTGCGACCAGCGTAACGCCGACATCATCGCCAAGGCTGATCCGCATCGTGCGATGACGTGGCAGGTTATGACCGGCGAGCCCCGGCTGATGGAGGAGCGCGAGAAGCGGGCCCCAGATGCGGACATGATCCCGCCGGCCGAGATCGACACGTTCAACCGCAACATGCGCAAGTTCGGGTGCCTCATGCGCTGCCGACCGGATGGCACGACGTTCGAGATAGCGCCGGGACAGTCGGACCCGACAGCGAGTGAGGCATCATGACCGCCGTAATAGGCCGGTTCCGTGGCGGGTATTTCAGGTGCTCCAAACAGATGGAGCCAAGCTGATGCCCGCACCTCGACAGTTGCATGAACTCGCGCGCCAGATCGGTCGGCTGTCGCCCGACTGGCGCAACCCGGAACGATACTTCGAACAACGCGGTGAGATCGAGCGCGACCTGCGCCGGCTTGCTCGCCAACTGGAGCACGGACGATGAACCCTTTCCCGGCCGACACGGCTGAGTGGCTCGCGCACGAAGCGCGGGCACACGCTGATGGCAGCACGTCAGACGCGACGACGCGACTGGTTGGCGCGATCGAGGTGCTGCGTCGGTGGCAGCTCATGGCCGCGTTCTGCGAGCCTGAGGACGCGGATGCAAATGGCTGACTGGCCCTACAACACTGGCCAGTGGCGTCGGCTGCGCCTGCTGAGGCTGCGCACCGAGCCGCTATGCGAGCCATGCACCCAAGCGGGCCGTATTGAGGTGGCGAACACGGTCGATCACCGCGTGCCGATCAGCGCGGGCGGTGATGCGTTCCCGCCGCTCGACGGACTCGCCAGCATGTGCGCGCGGTGCCATAGCGTGAAAACGGCGCGCGGTGTCGAGGCGGGCGCGGTGCGAACCAACCGGGCTATTCAGCCGCGCCGCGGATGCGATGCCGATGGCAACCCGACCGATCCCGCGCACCCCTGGCACGGAAAATCGCTCAAAGCTGAGCTCGACAAGACCGTTGTGCCCCAAAACGCTCAATTAGTTCGCCGCGATGGGTAAGCGTGGTCCTGGCGCAGCGCGAATGGCGCGCGCAGCGCGACGGCCGGGCTCGAACAAAGTCCACCATCCCTGGTCGAAACGCGGAATGTCGGCGGCCGATCAGGTGCTTTCGTTCCTTGGTACGCTCCCCATCGTGTCCGGCCTGAAGGCGGGCGAGAAAATGGAGCTGCTGGAGTTTCAGGAGCGGTTCGTGCGCGGCGTCTATGCCGAGACGGAGGGGGAGAGGCAGGTGCGCTTGGCAGGGCTGTCCGTGGCCCGCGGCAACGGCAAGTCGGCGCTGCTCGCCGGCCTGTCGCTCGCCCACCTGCTCGGGCCGATGAAGGAGCCCCATGGGGAGTGCTACGCGGCGGCGCTCGATCGCGAACAGGCGGGCGTCCTGTACCGCATGGTCCGGTCCTACATCGAGGCGACGCCGTGGATGGCGGCGGCGGTGAACATCCGCGACTGGCACAAGTCGATCGAGGTGGAGGCGGACCGCTCGACCTGGACGGCCCTCACCAGCGACGCACGCAAGGCGCACGGGCTCGCGCCCTCGTTCTGGATCGCCGACGAGGTGGCGCAATGGCGCTCGCGCGAGCTGTGGGACAATCTGAAAACGGGCATGGCGAAGCGGCGGAACGCGTTGGGCGTGACGATCAGCACGCAGGCGGCGGACGACATGCACTTCTGGTCGCAGTTGCTCGATCAAGAGCCGGTGCCCTCGTTCTATGTCCAGCTCCACACGGCGCCGGCCGACTGCGCGCTGGACGATCGCGACGCTTGGCGCGCGGCGAACCCGGCGCTGGGCGCGTTTCTTAACGAAGACGAGTTCGCCGACGCGGCCGGCATGGCAATGCGCTCGCCCTCGTTCGAGCCTGCGTTCCGGCTGCTGAACCTGAACCAGCGTGTCGCGGCGGAGGGCCGGTTCATCAACCCGGCGGAATGGGAGGCGAACGCGGAGCCGTTCGACCCGATCGAGCTGGAGGGGGAGCGGTGCTTCGGCGGCCTCGACCTGTCGAGCACACGCGACCTGACGGCGCTGGCACTGTGGTTCCCAGATGCCGGCAAGCTGCTGGCCTGGCACTTCGTCCCCCGCGACACGATCGCCGAGCGGGTGGAGCGGGACCGGGTGCCCTATGACCGATGGGCGGAAGCCGGGTGGATCATCACCACGCCCGGCCGCGCAACCGATCGCGTCGCCATCGCGCGCCAGCTCGCCGACATTCGCGGCCGGTACAACGTGCAGGGTATCGCGTTCGATCGCTGGCGGTTCGAGGATCTGGGCAAGCTGCTATCGGACGAAGGCATTGACCTGCCGATGGTGGAGTTCGTGCCGGGCTTCCGGTCCTACGCGGCGGCGGTGGACGCATTCGAGCGCGCGGTGCTGGAGCGGCGGATGGGGCACGGCGGCTCGCCCATCCTAAAGTGGCAGGCGGGCAACGTGATTGTGGAAATCGACCCGGCCGGGAACCGCAAGCCGGCGAAGAACAAGAGCATCGACAAGATCGACGGGCTTGTCTCCGCCATCATGGCTTGCGGGCTGGCGGCGACGAATGAGGGACCGAAGGTGTACCGGGGGGCGGGACTGGCGTGGGTTTAAAGCGCATTCCAATCGGCATTGTATGGCCTAGCCTTAGTCTTCGCTATGACGGTAGAGACAAAGCCATCGACCTGTTCGCGATGTTCGATCGCGACAACACACGCACTGCCGCTTTCGCGACCTTTACCAAACGCAATATAGTCACCAACGGCAGGCTGAACGTCAAATACAGCCTGACCCTGCCAAGTACTTCCTCCGTCAATCTCCATATAGGCTTTCATGGTATCACTTTCATTGCGCTTGAGTTATATTGTATCTTCTGTTCGCACCGGACTTAATCGCCCAGTCTCTTTGCCTTCGTGATCAACGAATATAATGTCGCGCATTTGCACAGCGTCTTCGGCTTCGCGATTACGTTCCCGAGCTGAAATGAACATCGGTGCGGCCATGTTGAGATGAGTATCAAGTTCCTTGGACTCGACCTTAAGCCACTGACCCTCAACCGCTATCACCTTCACGCAGGCGTGCGATTGTTCTTCCGTAGTCCCATAGATCAGCCAATATTCTTTGCCGACTTCGAATATCACGACAGCCTCTCCCTCAGTATAAGACGGATCGCTTCAGGCCGAGACGGTGGTGGCTCTTGGCGCTCAATCCATGTGTCGAGTGCGGCGAGATCGGCGGGCTGTAGCCGAACACCGATCGGAACACCCTTACCAGTCGGAGCCGGACCGCGCCGTTTCCGTGGCGACAAAGTTTCTTGACCTGTCATGTAACCGTGACTACACGGTAAGCGAGCCGAGGGGAAGGTGGTGCTTCCCGCCCGGCTCTAACCCAACCGTCTGTTGTGGAGACGATCATGGCTACCTCACCCGTTATCACGGGTGCGCCGACACGCGCATCCTCGAATGTCACTCGCCTGCCAACCGCGGCGGCCCGAAAGGTGCCCTGCCGGCACTTCACCGGCGCGCAGCTCGCCGACCGTGGCGTCCCTCGCATCCTGCCAGTGCCCGACCCCGTACAGTCCTACTTCCTCGATCCGCGTCATGCATATCCGGCGGCGCTGATCGTGGCGGAGGCCATCCTGGCGCAGCTTACGCCCGACCAGCGGCGCGAGGCGCAGAACACGGTCCACCAGGTCTATCAGCGGATCGGCGGCGACGAAGCCCGCGCCGCGTCCGCGTTCATGGCGGGGGTGCGCTGACATGGGCGTTCACTTCAAGCTCGCCCCCGATCATCGGGCCGCAATCGAGGACCAAATCGAGTCGCTGATCGCGATGCTGGACAGTTTCGACGGATGCCCCGACCTGGAGGAAGACGACTGGCCCGGCGATCCGCTGGAAATCGACGGGGAGCCGTCTAGCGACGACGGCCGGCCGCTGTTGCGCACGGTGCCCTGGTACGCGGCCGACCAGCGCGAAGGGCCGACCAACTATCGGTCGGCGAGCAAGCGGCACATGGCGCGTGAGCTGGGACTCGTCCGGAGCGCGTCGGGAGGATGGCAACATACCTGTTGAAAGATACCTGTGGACAGACGCCTGTAGGCATCCTATAGAAGTTTAACTGTAGGAGACTTTCACATGCCCAACGCTGCCCGTACCGCTGCCGCCTGTCGGATCGCCCGGCTGGATCGGCAGAAGTTCAACGACCTCATGGCGAGCGGGGACTACGATTGCGCACCCCGCACCAGCCCCGGAGTGCCTCGCGTGTTCGAGAGGCCCGACCTGATCGGGCTGTTCTTGTTCGCGCGCCTGACGGAGCGCGGCCGGACCGCGCGGCAGGCATCGGATGTGACCTGCCGGGTCGTGGGCATCCTCGCGAACGCGGTGATAGGCGGGCGCGATCTGCCGGAGCATGTCGCCGTTGCCTATGGCGTCAACGGGGGTTCGTTTGCCGCCGAGGCCAGCGACGTGAACCCGCTCGGCAACGTCTATCTGGCCGGTGGCGCCTCTAATCCGATCCTTCTGACGGAGGTGTGGAACATCGCCAATCTCGGGGCAGAGGTGGATCGAGGCCTGGCCGAGGAAGCCCGTGTGGTGGGCGACGACTAATGCAGTTTCCCGCCCCAAGTCCTGAGGCCGACGCGACGCGGCCAGTAGCGGAAAGCCTGATGCCCGGGGCGGGCGGCGCGTCTGCCGGCATCGGTGGGCTCAATCAGGCAACGTCGCACCCTTCCGCCATCGTCGCGAGACAGACGGCTTTCACCGCGCCGGGGGCTCCGGCCCCTGGCCAGCATGAGGACGAAGCATGAAAACGGCAGAATTGATCGAACAGCGGGCGGCGATCGTCACCCGCATGAACGAGGCGCACACGAAGGACGATCAGGCCGGCTTCGACGCCGCCAAGGGCGAGCTGGACTCGCACGACGCCAAGCTGACCCGCGCCAAAGCGTTGGACGATGCCGAACGGCGCGAACAGGGCGTGACGATCCACGGCGACGAAGCGGCAGCGGAAATCCGCGACCAGTCGCTCGCCGAGACGATCCGCTACGCCGCCGGCCTGCCCTGCGATCGGGCCAAGGTGGAGCGCGAGCAGCGGTTCCTCGAACAGCGCGCCGGCACGCCGCCGAAGGGCATCTACATCGCCACTGAGGTATTCGAGACCCGCGCGACGCAGACGACCGGCGCGAGCGCACCGATCGTGCCCGTCAGCTTCCGCCCGGACCTGTTCACGTCGGCGCTGGTCGCCACCAGCGTCATGCAGGCGATGGGCGCGACCGTGCTGACCGGTCTGTCGGGCAACGTCGTCATCCCGCGCGAGACGGGTTCGCCCGCGGTCGGCTGGGTGAACGAAGACCAGGCGCTGCCCTACGGCAACGCGACGTTCGACAGCGTGACGCTCTCGCCCCACCACGTCGGCGCCATCACGGAGCTGTCCCGCCAGCTCATCATGCAGGCCAGCCCGGCGGCAGACGGCATCCTGCGCCGGATGCTGGCGCGCAACCTGGCGCTGGAGATCGACCGGGCGGCGCTCGCCGGCACGGGCGTAGCGCCGCTGCCGCGCGGGCTGCTGATCGACCCGGACGTGCCGAGCATCGCCTGGGACACGGACCTGTTCGCCACCACGGCGGACATGATCGGCAAGGCCGACATCGCCAACGTCGGCTCCAGCCGCGCCTTCCTGTCGACCAACGGCGTGAAGGGGCTCGCGGCGAAGACGCGGGACACGGTAGGCCAGATCATTCCCGCGGCGGAGGTGTTCCACGGCGAGACGACGCACTTCTCCAATCAGGTGCCGAACACCTTGGGCGCAGGCGGGAACGAGCACGGGCTGGTCTATGGCGACTGGTCGGACTTCCTGATCGGCATCTGGTCCGAGTTGGACATCCTCGTGAACCCCTATGCGGAGACGGCCTACAGCAAGGGCAACATCCTGATCCGCGCCATGGCGACGGTGGACTTCGGCGTGCGCCGTCCGGCCAGCTTCGTGAAGGCGACCGGGGTGAAGACCGCGTGACGGCGGCAGCGACCCTTCCGGCTGTCGAGCGCCGCGCGTTCACTGAGGTTCGCACCGCCGGCCGGCGGGTGGAGGGGTACGCCGCCACGTTCGGGACGGAGGCGAAGCTGGGCACGTTCGTGGAGACGATCGAGCCCGGTGCCTTCCGCTCCGCCCTTGCCGGCGACGTGCTGGCGCTGCTCGACCATGACGCCGGTAAGGTGCTGGGCCGCACACGGTCCGGGACGCTCCGGCTGTCGGAGGACACCCGCGGGCTCGCGTTCAGCCTCGACCTCCCCGACACGCAAGCCGGTGCGGACGTGCTGGCCCTGGCGGCCCGCGGCGACCTGGGCGGCATGTCGTTCGGGTTCACGGTCCCCAAGGGCGGCGAGCGGTGGGCGGGCAACCGTCGATCGCTGTCTGCGGTAGGGCTACGCGAGGTATCGGTGGTTTCGGCGTGGCCCGCCTACCCGGATACCGAGATCGCGCTGCGGGCGCTCCAGACGGGTGCAGAAGCCGCGCGCCGCCGCCGGGTGCTGGTGATGGCGGAGGCGGCGCGATGGGCCTGATCGAGCGCATGGCGAACGTGCTGGGCTATGAACGCCGCAGCGACGCCGCCGACCCGTCATGGGCCGCCATTGCTCCCGGCATCGGCTATCCCGGCGCATTGTCGGTTCGGGCCTATGAGAACCTGTCGACCGTGCTGGCGTGCGTGGAAGCGATCAGCTCCGCGCTCGCCTATGTGCCGGCGCTGATCTACCGGATCGAAGGCAACGATCGGGTGGAAGCCATGGGGCATCCCGTGCGCCGGTTGACCCGTACTGGCGTGTCGGACCGGATGACCTGGCCCGACTTCATGGAACACCTCGTCGCCTCGACGTTGCTGACCGGCAACGGGCTGGCGACCATCGAGCGCGACGCGCGCGGCGCGGTCTCCAGTTTCACCTGGATCCCGTGGGGACTGGTGACCGTGCAGTATCTCCGCTCCGGCCGGCTCGCCTATGACGTCGGCGACGGGTTCGGAAACCTCCGGCGATGCTTGGAAGGCGAGGTGATCCACCTTCGCGACCGTACCGATGATGGTTTGGTAGGCCGCTCGCGCCTGTCACGCGCGGCCGAGGCGGTCGCGGGCGTCGCCGCCAGCAACGCCTTCGCCAAGAGCTTTCTGGACAAGGGCATGGCCCCAAGCGGCGTGATCGAGCTTCCCGGCACGCTGACAATGGACCAGCGCAATCAGCTCCGCGATCAGATGCGCCAGCGCAACGAGGGCGCGGCGAACGCCGGCCGGACGTTGATCCTGGACGGCGGCATGACGTGGAAGGCATCGCAGATCAGCCCCGAGGATGCCGAGCTACTGGAGTCCCGCAAGTTCGGCGTGATTGAGATTTGCCGCGTATATCAGGTGCCGCCGCCGATCGTGCAGGCATATGAGAACAACAGCTTCACGAACGCCGCACAGGCGGGCCTATGGTTCGGCCAGTTCACGTTGGCGCCCTGGGCACGCAAGATCGAGGCGGAGTTCGCCCGCAGCGTCCTGGCGGCGGGCCTGGAGTTCGAGCTGGACCTGTCGGGCTTCCTGCGCGGCGATCCGCTCACCCGCTGGCAGACGCACCAGATCGCCATCACGACGGGCGTCCTGGACGCGGACGAGGTGCGCGAAGTGGAAGGCTGGAACCCGCGCGCGAAGACTGACGCGCCCGCGGCGGAGGTGCCGGCGGCGTGAGTCGGCGCGTCACCTTCACGCAAGCGGAGATCAACGCTGTTGCTCTTGCGGCGAAGGCTGGCGTGCGCCTGGCAATGATCGCCCGGCCCGATGGTACGAAGGTCATTGTGCCCGCTATCGACGCCGACCTGCCGATCGGCTCGAATGACCTCGATAGCCGCCTCGACGCCTACGGTGCCGCATGAAGCGGTTTCTCTACGTCTCCAGCTTCCCCGATCGGCATGGAAAGCGAAGGTATCGCTTCCGTCGCAAAGGCTACGACACGCGGTACTTTCACGAGCCGTTCGGCACCAAGGCGTTCGAGCGTGAGTATGCCTCGTTTCTGGAGACAGACCCCGCGCCGATCGGCGCAGACCGGATCAAGCCGGGGAGCGTGGCAGACGTGATCGGCCGCTACTACGCCGATGACAGCTTCATGGCACTGCGCCCGGCGACGCAGGCGGTCTATCGTGGGGTGCTGGAGCGGTTCCGCACCAACTTCGGCGGCGATCCGATGCGCCAGTTTGACGCCGAGAGGATCGCACGGTTGATGAACGCTATGCGAGGAAAGCCGCACGCCGCGGCCCGGCTGCGCAAACTGCTCGCGCAACTGTTCGTGATCGCCCGCCGCGCCAAGCTGGTGCCGTTCGCATTTGATCCGGTGAAGGACACGCGCGCCCCGAAAACCGAAACGTCGGGCTATCATCGCTGGACCGAGGACGAGCTGGAGATGTTCGAAGCCCGCCACGCGCTTGGCACGAAACCTCGCCTTGCGTTTGCCTTGCTCCTCTACGGTGCGCAGCGAAGCGGGGACGTGCGGTTCATGTCGCTCGAGACGATCGCAGGCGGTCGAATCCGGCTCGATCAGAGAAAGACGAACAACGCGGTCGACGTGCCGATGGTCGGACCTCTGCGCGACGCAATAGCCGCGGGGCCGATCGGCGCGACGTTGCTCCTGGAGACGAAGGATGCCGCGGCGTTCACGCCCAAGGGCTTCTACGGGATGATGAAGAAGGCTTGCCGCGCGGCGGGGCTTCCTCACTGTTCGCCGCATGGACTTCGCAAGTCCGCTGCGCGTCGGTGCCGGGAGGCCGGATGCAGCGATGACGAGGGCATGGCTATCACCGGGCACAAGAGCGTGCGCGAGTACCGGCGTTACGCCGGCGAGGACGCGCGCGGCGATCGGGCTGATGCCGCGATGGACAAGGTGATGGCTAACCGGGCCGCCAAGTTAGCCCGCGACATGGAGAAAGCCGTTGAAAGCGCCGCATAAATTGCAGGCGGCTGGATGCCCCGCGAGGATTCGAACCTCGATTGACGGAGTCAGAGTCCGTAGTCTTACCATTAGACGACAGGGCAACGCTGGCTTGGCCTTACGGGGCGGGGCGGCGGGGGTCAAGGCGGCGGGCGTGGCTTGTGGGCGGGAAGGCGAGGCGCTATCCTGGCAACAAGTACCCGGCGCGGGCGGCCATGGCCGCGATCGGCGGGTGGACCATGCGAACAGGAAACGGCGATGGGGGACGTGCCCGCCAGCTTGCCGTACCGGCCGGATACGCCGGCCCCTCCGGCGCCCCACGCGCCCGCCCGTGCCGAGGGGCGGCGGGATGGCGGGCGCGAGGGAAGCCGGGGCGAGCCGCGCCATTTCGCGGCCCTCGACCTTGGCACCAACAACTGCCGGCTGCTGATCGCCCGGCCCGCAGGCTCGGAGCGGGACGGGGGCTTCACCGTCGTCGACGCCTTCTCGCGCGTCGTCCGGCTTGGCGAGGGGCTGGCCGCGACCGGTCGGCTGAGCGACGCGGCGGTCGATCGCACGATCGCGGCGCTGAAAATCTGCGCGGACAAGCTGCGCCGCCGCCATGTGCTGATCGCGCGTTCAGTCGCGACCGAGGCCTGTCGCCGCGCGACCAACGGCCCCGCCTTCGTCGCGCGCGCGCTGGCGGAGACGGGCATCCATCTCGACGTCATCTCCGCGGAGGAGGAGGCGCGGCTGGCAGTGCTGGGCTGCCATGCGCTGATCGAACCGGGCGACGATCCTGCGCTGGTGTTCGACATCGGCGGCGGCTCGACCGAGCTCGTGCTGGTCGACACCGGCGACAACTCTGGCGGCGGCGCGGGCGAACGGCCGCGCGTGCTCGACTGGCATTCCGCGCCTTGGGGCGTCGTCTCGCTGACGGAAAGCGCGGGCGGCGGCGCGACCGCGGAGGAGCGCGCCATCGCCTATGCCCGGATGCGCGCGGTGGTGGCGGACGCGATGGCGCCGTTCGCCGCCCGCCTGCCTCGCGGGATCGCGCAGCCGCGGCTGCTGGGCACCAGCGGCACGGTGACGACGCTCGCGTCGGTCCATCTGGGACTGCCGCATTACGACCGGTCCGCGATCGACGGGCTGGTGGTACCGGCGGAGTCGATGCGCGCGATCAGCATGAGCCTCGCCGGCATGTCGGTCGCCGAGCGCGCGACCCTGCCGTGCATCGGCACCGAGCGCGCGGACCTGGTGGTGGCGGGCTGCGCGATCCTGGAGACGATCATGGACCTGTGGCCGGCGCAACGCATCGGCATCGCCGACCGCGGCATCCGC
This sequence comes from uncultured Sphingomonas sp., assembly GCF_964237335.1. Taxonomy (NCBI): domain Bacteria; kingdom Pseudomonadati; phylum Pseudomonadota; class Alphaproteobacteria; order Sphingomonadales; family Sphingomonadaceae; genus Sphingomonas; species uncultured Sphingomonas sp. Next base: position 6,819 of record NZ_CAXSHM010000011.1, on the reverse strand, counting down.
GAGGGCATCCTCAAGCGGCTGATGGGTGAAGGGTGATGGTTGTTTCGCTCGCGTCCTTGTTTGATCCGCTCACGCGGATGCCGCACCGGCCCGCTTCCCCACCCGGCCTCCCATCTAGGATACTCTGTGGGAGGCCGGGTGGGGGAGCGGGCCGGTGCGGCGCTGGTCCGACGCAGTCGGATCAGCCTGACAGGCAAATCGCAGCATGAGCCGCGGCGGCTCCGGCAGCCAGGTGAAGGTGCGCACCGCGCGCGGGCGGACTGCGCAGTCGCAGCGGTGGCTGGAGCGGCAGTTGAACGATCCCTATGTGCGCCGCGCGAAGGCGGAAGGGTATCGCAGCCGCGCCGCCTACAAGCTGATCGAGCTCGACGAGAAGTTCGCGCTGCTGAAGGGCGTGCGTCGCGTGATCGATCTGGGCATCGCGCCGGGCGGATGGAGCCAGGTGGTGCGCCGCGTCGTCCCCGCCGCGAGTGTGGTGGGGATCGACCTGCTGCCGGTCGATCCGATCGAGGGGGTGACGATCCTGGAGCTCGACTTCATGGCGGACGCGGCGCCCGGCTTGCTGATGGAGGCGCTGGGCGGCCCGGCGGACCTGGTACTTTCGGACATGGCGGCGAACACCGTCGGCCACCCGCAGACCGACGCGCTGCGCACGATGGCGCTGGTGGAGGCGGCCGCGGCGTTCGCGGCCGAGGTGCTGCGCCCGGGCGGCGCATTCGTCGCCAAGGCGTTCGCGGGCGGCGCGGACCATGCGCTGGTCGCGGGCATGAAGCGCCAGTTCACGACGGTGAAACACGCCAAGCCGCCGGCGAGCCGCAAGGGCTCGGTGGAGTGGTATCTGGTCGCCCTCGGCAGGAAATCAGACAGCGTCTGATTTCCGCCTCGGCCGAGGGCGCGGCCGACGGGCGTCCGAGCGCGGTACCGTGCAAGGTGAACAGGTGAAGGCTGCCCCGCAGCCTTCAGATCATGCCGGGAGCATGATCGACCTGTTCACCCGTTCGACGTCACGCTGGCGGCTTTGCCGTCGGCCAGCCTTGCCTCTCCTCGACCGCTCGCTTCCCGCACCTCGTCATGCCAGCAAACGCTGGCATCTGTTTGTGGGCCGGAGACCATTTCCGAGAGATCCCAGCGTTCGCTGGGATGACGAGTTCTGGGAGACGTACCGCGTGCTTCACGGCACAACCGCGTACACCACCGTCACCTGCGCCTGCGTCGTGATCGCCTGCGGGGACAGCGAGACGTTGATCGGCGGGGCCATGAGTAGACTCAGCCCCGGCGGTGGGGGCGACGGTGCCGCGACCCTGGACCCAGTCACCACGACATCCTGATACCCCCCGCCGTTAGACGCCGAGATCAGCGCCCCGAGCTTCACCCCCGTGCCGTGCCCTGCGCCACCGCCTCCGCCTTCGCGCGCGCGTCGGCCAGCGCGGCGGCGATCGCCCGGCGTTGCGCGTCGCCCAGTGCAGCAAGCGAGAAACTCTCCAGCCGCGGTTCGGTCGCGCCGAGCCGGCCGAGCAGCCCCACCACAGTCCCGACCTTGGTGACCGCCGCGGTGCGCAGCGTCACGGTCATGTCGGCAGCATAGCCCTGGATCGCGCAGGTGCCCGTCGACAGCCGCGCGCTGCCGTAATTCTGGCGGCAGTCCGGCCCTCGCGCCTCGGTCACGGCGACGCGGCTGGTACCCGCCTCGACGGCGACGTGGAGCGAGGCGAGGCCGCCGTCGATCCGCTCGCGCTTGCCGACCATCGATGCCACCGCCTCGTCGCTCGACGCGCCCTCGCCATGGACAGTGTATTGGATCGTGGCGCGGTCGGGTGGGGTCTGGACGCTGGCGGTCGCGGAGACGCTGATGCGGGGCGTATCGTCGGGGGCGGCGAGGGCGGGGGTGGGTATCGCGAGCAGGGTAGCGGCGATGACGATGGCACGCATGATGTTGGTCTCCCCCGAGTTGTGGCGGAGAGTAGCAAAGGAAGTGGTCAAGGCAAGAATACAGAACAGAAGCGGCGCCGTGGCAAAGCCACGTCGTCAGACGGCACTGGCGTGCCGCTGGCCGGAGTTCGGCTTATCCGCGGATAGCGGCGTTGCCGCTATCCTTGGGCCTCACTCGTAATCCCCACCCAGGTTCTGGTTCCGCGGCGGCGCGGCGGCCGTCAGGCGCAGCGCCTCGGCGGAGGCGGACAGGCTGCCGATCGCGTCGGGCGCTTCCTCGTCGTCGATCTGCACCTTCTGCAACTGCGCGATGACGGACTCTTCGAGCTGGTCGGGGCGCACCGTCTGCTCGGCGATCTCGCGCAGCGCGACGACCGGGTTCTTGTCGCGGTCGCGGTCGATCGTCAGCTCGGCGCCGCCCGACACCTGCCGCGCGCGCTGCGCCGCGAACAGCACCAGATCGAAGCGGTTGGGGATCTTGTCGACGCAATCCTCGACGGTGACGCGTGCCATGAGCCGCTTCCTTCGTTGAAACCCGGAGTTCGGTAAAGCGGGCCGCCTAGTCGATCGGGCGTCTCGGGTCAAGGAAACCACCGGGCCCGCCGCCCGGCTTGTGCCCCGCCATGGCCGCGCCCAAAAGGCCGCAATGGCCGATCTCCTGTCCCAAGCTGCTCCGACCGCCGCGCCTCAGTCCTTGCCTCAGCCCGAACCCCAGCCCCGCTTCACCGTCGGGGGCGACCGGCTGACGTTGCTCGATACCGGGCCGCGCCGGCTCGACGCGCTGCTGGAGCTGATCGGGTCGGCGCGGACCTCGCTGCGCCTCCTCTACTACATCTATGCCGACGACAGTGCGGGGCGGCGCGTCCGCCAGGCGCTGATCGAGGCGCAGGCGCGTGGCGTCCGGGTCCGGCTGGTGGTGGACGGGTTCGGCAGCGACGATGCGTCCGACGCCGATTTCTTCGCACCCTTACGCGACGCAGGCGTGTCCGTCTGCCGGTTCGAGCCGCGGTTCGGGCGTCAGTATCTGCTGCGCAACCACCAGAAGCTCGCGCTCGCCGACGCGGAAGACGCTGCTGCGGCACGCGCGATCATCGGCGGCTTCAACGTCGAGGACGATTATTTCGGCACGGCCGCCGACGGCGCATGGCGCGACCTGGGCCTGCTGCTGGAGGGCGCGGCGGCGGCGCGGATCGCGGGCTATTTCGATGGGCTGACGCAGTGGATCGGGTCGGGCCGCGGCATCGGCCACCTCAACCGCTCGCTGCGCCGGTGGAGCGAGCGGGAGGGCGCGTTGCGCTGGCTGATCGGCGGCCCGACCAAGCGCCTGTCGCCCTGGGCGCGCGCGGTGCGGGCCGACATGCGCCGCGCCGCGCGCGTCGACATCGTCGCCGGCTATTTCACCCCCAGCCCGACGATCCTGCGCCGGCTCGACCGTGCGGGGCGGCGGCAGGCGGCGGTGCGCGTCGTCACCGCATCACGATCGGACAACAACGTGACGATCGCCGCTGCGCGTTTCACCTATGCCGGGCTACTGGCGAAGGGAGTGCGCCTGTTCGAGTACCGCCCGACCAAGCTGCACACCAAGCTATACGTCATCGACGACGCGGTGTTCGTCGGCTCCGCCAATTTCGACCTGCGCAGCTTGTTCATCAACCTTGAGATCATGTTGCGGATCGAGGATCGCGCGTTCGCCGATCACCTGCGCACCTATGTCGACGGCGAGATCGCGCAATCGGAGGAGATAACCCCGGCGCTGTACCGGACCCGCACCGGCATCCTGCAGCGCGCAAAGCAGCTCGTCGCCTATCTGATGATCGCTGTCGCCGATCCGGGCGTGTCGCGCGGGCTCAACTTCGGGATCGACTGAGGTCCAGCCGCTAGAGGAAGATCATCAGCGTCAGCAGCGATACCGCAACCGAGACACCGCTGACGCAGCACAAATGCAGAAACTGCAGTTCGTGAAGGTGGTCGTCGCACCGGTCCATACATTCTCTCCTGCCATCGTCCGACGTTTCGGATCGATGATGCAGGCTATCACACTCCCCAAATGACACAAGCAGCAATTCACACGCAACAATCCACCATTTGAGAGCATCCGTATGCGAAAGTCTTGCGCGGATGCTCGAAAGGCCGCGCGGAAGCGGTGCCTTGTTGTTGCTGCGATGCGGCACAATTCTGCGACAATTGATCGCTACGCGGCGGTCGATCTCGGGGAAGGACTGATATGATGCGCGTCTCGCGCGGCTGCCTGCTGGGCGCCTCCATGCTCTCGCTGCCGGCCGCGCTGGCGGCGCAACAGGCGGCCCCGGCCCCCGCGCCCGCCAACACGATGGCGGCGCCGGGCGATCCGTCGACCCCCGCCCCGACGCCCACACCGACACCAGCGCCCGATGCGAGTCCGGCGGCCGGACGCACCGGCTACCCCGGCGGGTATCGCCGTCGTGCGGCGGCAGCATCGGGAGCGGCAACAGCCGGCCAGACAGCCGGGCAGACATCGGGCCAGGCCGCCCCCGCCGCCGCGTCACGCGCCGCGCAAGCGCAGGATGCGGGCAACGACGATGCGGGCGATGCGGATGATGTCGTCGTCACCGGCAGGCGGACGCAGCCAGGCGCGGTGATCGGCGACATCCCGCCCGAGAACCAGCTGAGCCCCGCCGACATCCGCTCCTATGGCGTCAGCTCGATCGCGGACCTGCTGACCGAGCTCGCGCCGCAGACGGGCAGCGTGCGCGGATCGGGCGGCGCGCCGGTGGTGCTGCTCGACGGCCGCCGGATCGGCAGCTTCTCCGAGATCCGCGACATCCCGACCGAGGCGATCCAGCGCGTCGACATCCTGCCCGAGGAGGTCGCGCTCAAATACGGCTACACCGCCGACCAGCGCGTGGTGAACATCGTCCTGCGCCGCCGCTTCCGTGCGATCACCAGCGAGGCGGCGGGCAGCATCCCGACCGAGGGGGGCAATTACACCGTCAACCCGCAGACCGACATCCTGTCGATCGCCAACGGCAAGCGGCTGAACGTCCACCTCAATTACTCGACCACCGGGCACCTGCTCGAGAGCGACCGGAACATCGCGTCCAACCCCAGCCTCTTCTCGGCCGCCGGCAACGTCGTCACGCCGGCGGGCACCGTCTATGGCGTCCCCGCCGCCGCCGCGACCGGTCCTGCCGCCCTCGCCCAGTTCGCGGGCACCGCGCAGACGAGCACCGACCCGTCACCCTACCGCACGCTGCTGCCGGCCACGAGCGACTTCCAGTTCAACTCGATCTACGCGACCAATATCGGCCGCACGTCGGTGACGCTCAATGGCCGGGTCGAGGTGCAGGACAACCGGTCCGAACAGGGGCTGGCGACCACCGCGCTCACCGTGCCGGGCACCGATCCCTACAACCCGTTCGGGACGGCGGTGACGCTCGACCGCGCGCTGACGGCGTTCGCGCCGCTGGCGCAGGACACGCAGACCGTCACCAGCCACCTTGGCACCACGATCAACGGCGATCGCGGCCAGTGGCGCTACACGCTAACCGGCAATTACGACCGGGTGGGGACGCGGACGGATACCGACGTCGGCGTCGATGCGACCGGGCTTCAGGCGGCGCTCACCGCCAACACCGCCGGCGTCAATCCGTTCGGCCCGATCGTGCCCGGCGCGCTCGTCGGTCCGGCCGCGTCCAGCCTCGCGCGATCGGTCACCAACACAGAGACGGTCGACGCGCTGCTCGCCGGGCCGATCGTGAAGCTGCCGGCCGGGCCGCTGTCGACCAGCGTCCATCTCGGCGGCACCTTTTCGACGCTCGACAGCGATTCCTATCGCTTCGGCACCAGCCTCGACAGCCACATCCTGCGCAACCAGGGCAATGCTCAGGCGAATATCGACATTCCGCTGACCAGCCGGCGCAACGATTTCCTGGCGAAGATCGGCGACCTGTCGGCGAACGTGAACGTCGCGGTCAACCAGCTGTCGGACTTCGGTACGCTGACGACGCTGGGCTATGGCGCCAACTGGTCGCCGATCGCGCCGATCCGGATCATCGCGTCGGTGACCGACCAGGACGATGCGCCGTCCGCGGCGCAGCTCGGCAACCCGGTCATCACCACGCCCGGCGTCCGCGTGTTCGATTTTGTGACCGGCCAGACGGTGACGGTCAACCAGGTGACGGGCGGCAACGCCGCGCTGGGCGAGGATCGCCGCCATGTCGCCAAGGTCGGGCTGACGCTCAAGCCGTCGACCAAGATCGATTTCACGCTGACCGCCGACTATGTCGAGACGCACGTCCGCAACCCGATCCTGAGCTTCCCGAGTGCCAGCGAGGCGATCGAGACGGCGTTCCCCGACCGGTTCCAGCGCAGCGGCGGCGTGCTGACCTCGATCGATTCGCGGCCGGTGAACTTCGCCGCGTCGGAGAGCCATGTGCTGCGCTACGGCTTCAACCTGTCGATCCCGATCAAGTCGAAGCTCCAGAAGGAGTTCGAGGCGTTCCGCGCCGGCAAGGGCCCCAACCCCATTCGCGCGCTGTTCCCCAACGGCCGCCCGACCCCGCCGACCAGCGTCTTCGGCGGCAGCCTGTTCGGCGGGCCGCCGCCGGGCGCGGGCGGCACCCGGGCAGCGGCGGGAGCGACGGGCGGGGCGACCACGAGCACGGGCACGGGCGTGGCCCCCAACACGGGCGCGGCCCAGGCCGCTCCGGCCGGCACCAATGGTGGCGGCGCGGCGGCGGGAACGGCGGCGGGCACCAACTCCGACACCGGCGCGGCGCCGACGACCGGCACGCAAGGTGCACCCGGCGCGGCACCCGCGGGCGGGCCGCCCGGCGGCTTCGGCGGCGGCGGTGGACCGGGCGGCGGCGGCGGTTTCGGGGGCGGCGGCTTTGGCGGCGGTGGCTTCGGCGG